>CALCNZ010000164.1 GCA_937897625.1 uncultured Flavobacteriales bacterium | reverse complement strand
AATATCAGCGGCTATTGGCTTAGCGACAATGCTCTGAATCCGATGAAATATCAGATTCCTCCAGGAGTCATCGTCCCAGCGAATGGTTATAAATTAATTTTAGTAAGTGGCGTTGGAGCTTACAATCCAACTTATCTCGGACAAACAAATACGAGTTTCAAGGTAACTCAATCGAATGGTGAAGACGTAGTTTTCTCAGATCCTTCTGGAAATATTTTAGAAAGTTACGATTTCGATGTTCTAAGTCCGAATCAAATGAATCAGTCATACGGACGTGTTCCGAACGGTTCAGGTAATATGCTCATTCAAACCAATCCTTCGCAAGGTGCCGCAAACTCGGGAGCTACCGGCAATGCTTACGCCATTCGTCCAACCATTGATATTCAAGCAGGCTATTATTCGGCTCCTATTACCGTAACACTAGCGACATTGGAGCCAAGCGCAACCATCTATTACACATTAAACGGTACTCAGCCGTCGAATGCAAGTACACTCTATACTGGACCAATAAACATAAGCACCACAGCGGTTTTGCGTGCAATTGCATATTCTCCAACCGCCGGCATTTTGCCTTCCTTTACTGAAACAAACACCTACTTCTTCGGAAACGACAACCACACGATACCGGTTGTTTCGATTTCCGGAACCACACTCGATGGAAGTTGGAACGGAAGTGAATTGACGAATATGGAGTTCTTTCAAAATGGAACTTTCGTTGTTGAATCGCATGGAGACAGCAATGAACATGGAAACGATTCCAACGCTTACGGACAAAAAGGATTCGACTACATTACCAGAGATGCTTTGGGGTACGATGATAAAGTGGAACACCCAATGCTGCACACCAGCACCAGGCAGAGCTATCAACGTCTCATCTTTAAGGCTGCTGCTAACGACAATTATCCATTTTCTGGAGACGGTGCCCACATTCGCGATGCCTACGTTTGCGAATTGTCTCGATTGGGAAATCTTCATCTCGATGAGCGCAAGACCCGAAGCTGCATTGTTTACATAAACGGACAATACTGGGGCGTGTATGAAATTCGTGAAAAAGTAGACGACACCGACTATACCAAACATTATTACGATCAACCTGCTGGAAATGTAGACTACCTGAAGACTTGGGGAGCTACATGGACTGAATACGCCGCTGCTCCTGGATTCAATCCGCAAACGCAGTGGAACACGCTGGTGAATTTCATTACCACAAACAACATGGCCACTCAGGCCAATTACGACTATGTGGTGACTCAGTACAACACCATGAGTTTGATTGATTATTTCATATTGAATGGCTATACGGTTTGCACCGATTGGCTCAATTGGAATACCTCTTGGTGGAAAGGTACAAATCCCTTAGGCGATGCTCGTCGTTGGCGATATGCTCTTTGGGACAACGATGCTACTTTCGGACACTACATTAACTACACGGGGGTTCCAAGCACACAACCAACCGCCGATCCTTGTCAGATTGAAAGCCAAGGAGACGTTGGCGGACAAGGTCATATTCCCGTATTGAACGCTTTATTTGACAATCCAAATTTCTTCGCCGATTACATTCAGCGCTATGCGGAACTTTCAAACACGATTTTCTCTTGTGATCGAATGATAGAAGTGTTAGACAGTATGATCGTAGTTATAGATCCTGAAATGACGCGCCATACCCAGCGTTGGGGTGGAAATGTGACAACTTGGAACAACAATGTACAAGCCATGCGCGATTTCATTCAAGCGCGTTGTTCCAATGAGATTATCGATGGAATTTCAAGCTGCTACGATGTTACTCCTTTCAACGTAACATTTCAAATAGATGGAGTGGGGAGTATAGTCGTGGGTGAAACAGCATTAAATCCCAATGAAATTCCTTTCTCTGGAACGTATTTCGCAGATTTACCCATAGACATTGAAGCAATTGTAGATTCTGTTGTGGGACCGTGTAGCTCCTTTCAAGGTTGGCAAATAATAAGCGGAACTGGAACCATTGGAGACCCAACAGCCGCCATTACAACTTTAACCATTCAGTCAGATGTCACTCTTCAAGCGGTATTCGGAGTGCCCGCTTCTGGTCCGGTTACCGTTCTTAGCGATGTTCTTCCAGCGGGTGCCGGAAACGTAGTGTTCAATGGCACCGCACTAGCGAGCTATCCAAGTTCGTTTATTGTGAATGCCGGAGATTCAACAGCAGTAAGCGTTACAGCGAATCCATGGTTTACCTTCAATCATTGGGAATCTTCCAACGCTACCATTCTTCCAAACGCAACTTCAACTTCTGTCTATTTTAATCCATGTGCCGCCGACACGGTTGTCGCAATCTTCGATCAAACACCGCACGCAATTCTTCAAGTAGATGTTATGCCAGCAGGGACGGGTACCGTAACCATGGACGGAACAGTTCTAGCTGCTTACCCTTGGAACAACGAAATCGTAGCCGATATCGATTACACGTTCACAGCCAATCCAATTCCTGGAGTAACCTTGTTCGACCACTGGGAAATAAACAACAACCCGCTAAATCCGAACACACTTTCTCCAGATGTGCTTCTGCATTTAATGGTCAGCGATACGTTGGTGGCTGTGTTCACCGTGATTCATGATTTCCCTTTGACCGTTGATGTTCAGCCAGCAGGAGCAGGGACAATAAACTTAAACGGAAGTCCTTGGACACCGCTTCCTTCAACACAAGTTTATACAGAGAATACATTCATGAATTTCGCAGCAATGCCTATCGATTCATGGTCTACGTTCAACCATTGGGAAATTAATAACCATGTGCTTTCCCCATCGCTTTCAAGTTCTATCGTGAATTTCAACTTCACACAAGAAGACACCTTGGTTGCATTCTTCGATGTAATTCCGCATCATGAACTCACTGTAATCGTTAATCCGCCAGCTGCCGGAACCGTTCAATTCGACACGGGTAATTCCACAACAAATTCGCTTACTATTCAGAACGAGGATAACGTGCTTGTAAACTTCACATCAATTCCTGAACCTTATTGGGAATTCACGGGATGGGAGTCTACCGCCGGAACACCAATTAATCCGAACCTCACCGCATACCAGGTTTCAGCATCGTTCAACACAACAGATACCATTATCGCCAACTTCTCGAAAGAGCCGTTTTTGTATTTCGTTCCCAACTCGTTCTCTCCGAACAACGACGACTTAAACGAAGTGTTCAAGCCGGTGTTAAATGCATTTGACCCCACCGATTACCGCTTTTCTATTTACGACCGTTGGGGAGTTTTAATCTTCGAAACCAACGATCCGAATAAAGGATGGAACGGGACGTTCAAAGGAACGGGCACCAATTATTCAGAAAACGACGCGTACGTTTGGAAGTTGCATGTTCGTCCTATTGGCAGCAGAGAACGATTGGAATTAATGGGAACATTGACGCTGTTCAGATAAGCATTTTCGAATTAACTTCGTTGCATGAATATTAGAAACGAAGTTTTTTCAAATCAAAGCCTTCAAGACTGGCAAGCGCTAGCCGAGAAAGAATTAAAAGGAAAGTCCCTCGACTCTTTGGTTCGCCAAAAAGAAGAAGGGATTTTTTTATTTCCGTATTCTACAGAAGCGAAAACGACTGAAGAGCCAACGTTTCGTGCAACGACTTCGTGGCAGTTGCACCAATCGTTTCAGACAACCGATCCACTTCAATGGAATGGTCTAGCGTTGGAGGCATTGAACGGCGGAGCGAACAGCCTGACCATTCCGGCTTCTTTCAACGCTAGTGATATGAAGGTGGCGTTGAAAGACATCTTCGTCGGCTTCATCCAATGGGAGTTAGAGGCGCATGCCGAGCAAGCCGACGATCAGATAGACGCGATTAAGCAAGCCTACGAAGCACAAGATCGCCCAGGCGTTTTGTCGTTCTTTCATTCCAAACACATCAACACAAACGCATTGTTCGCTAACCACGCAACAGCGTCGGAACAAATCGCATGTGCTGTTTTAGCTGGAATTGAATTCATAGAAAATACGCATTTGACTATCGACGATGCTTCCGCACAAATCCTGTTTCATTTTTCGGTTGGAAGTGAATTGTATGTTGAAATCGCGAAGCTGCGGGCTTTCCGCGCGGTGTGGTCGCACGTCATGAAGACTGGAACTTTCGAGCATGCCTGTTCGAATCACGCCTTCGTGAAGGTGCAAACAGACGGATACTTCCAAGCGAAGAAAGACACCGACAACAATCTTATTCGTTCTACCATTCAAGCATTGGCAGCAAGCGTTGGCGGAGCAAATCGCATAGAAGTACTTCCAATGGAATTTGCGAAGAAAGCCGATGTTAGCGACCATCTTCGTTGGGCACGAAACATTCAGCATTTATTAATTGAAGAATCTTACTTCGATCAATATTCCGATTTAGCGAAAGGAAGTTACGCATTGGAAAAGCTTACGGAAGACCTTTCAACAAAGGCGCTTGCGACCATGAAAGAATTTGAAACTTCCGAGAAATTGGAACAATTCATTCAAACAAAAAAAGAAGAAAGAAGCCTTCAACACGCACAACGCGTAGTCGTTGGTGAAAACAAATACGTGCAGTCATGAGTAAATTGAATTGGAAAGAAGTTCCATTTAACTTCAACGAAGAAGTGAAGGCTGCAACGTGGGGAGCAGGCGCAGCGCCGTTTTTACGTGGACCATATGCCAGCATGTACACCGTGCGTCCGTGGACCATTCGTCAGTATGCCGGTTTCAGCACCGCGGAGGAATCGAATGCGTTCTACAAACGCAACTTAGCCATGGGGCAAAAAGGATTGTCTGTTGCCTTCGACTTAGCAACCCACAGAGGTTACGACAGTGATCACGAGCGCGTGAAGGGAGACGTTGGAAAGGCAGGCGTAGCTATAGATTCAGTGGAAGACATGAAAGTTTTGTTCCATGCAATTCCTTTGAATGAAATGTCGGTGAGCATGACCATGAACGGAGCCGTGCTACCCATTCTTTCCTTCTACATTGTAGCCGCCGAAGAACAAGGTGTTCGTCCAGAACAATTAACCGGAACCATTCAGAACGATATTCTGAAAGAGTTCATGGTTCGAAATACATACATCTATCCGCCAACGCCAAGCATGCGCATTGTCTCAGACATCTTTGAATTCTGTTCGAAGGAAATGCCGAAATTCAATCCGATTTCCATTTCGGGTTATCACATGCAAGAGGCTGGAGCGACGCAAGAGATTGAGTTGGCTTACACGTTGGCAGACGGATTGGAATATGTTCGTGCCGGATTGAAAGCAGGCATGAGCATCGACGACTTCGCTCCGCGTTTGTCGTTCTTCTGGGCTATAGGCATGGATACAGTGACTGAAATTGCGAAGATGCGTGCAGCACGCGTGTTGTGGGCACAACTGATTAAGTCCTTCAACCCGAAAAACGAAAAATCAATGGCGTTAAGAACCCACTGTCAAACCAGCGGTTGGTCTCTTACGCGTCAGGATCCATACAACAACGTAGCTCGCACATGCATTGAAGCGCTCGGCGCAGCGTGGGGTGGAACGCAGAGCTTGCACACCAATGCGCTCGATGAAGCCATTGCATTGCCAACCGACAACAGCGCGCGCATTGCACGAAACACGCAGTTGATCATTCAAGAAGAAACAGGTCTTTGCGAAGTAGTAGATGTGTGGGGTGGAAGTGAAGTGGTGGAAAAGCGTACGCAAGAAATTATGGACGCTGCTTGGAAGTTGATTGAAGAAGTGGAAGAGATGGGTGGAATGACCAAAGCCATTGAAGCCGGCATTCCGAAATTGCGCATTGAAGAAGCTGCAGCGAGAAAGCAAGCACGCATAGACAGTGGAAGAGACAAGATTATTGGTGTGAATATTTTCCAGTTGGAAGAAGAAAGCGCCATGGATATTTTACAAGTAGACAACGATGCGGTGCGTATTTCACAAATTGAAAGATTAGTGAAAACGAAAGCTGAACGCAACGAAGTGGCTTGTCAGCAAGCTTTGAAAGCCTTGACTGAAGCGGCACAGAGCGGAAGTGGAAACTTATTGGCGCTCTCGGTGGAAGCCGCTCGCTTGCGTGCAACCTTGGGTGAAATTTCAAGTGCATTGGAGGTGGTTTACGGAAGATATTCCGCACAGATTAGAAGTATTTCAGGAGTTTATTCAAACGAATCGGCCATGGACAAAGACTTTATTGAAGCGCGCAGACGCTCAGATGAATTTGCCGAGTTAGCGGGAAGAAGACCGCGCATCTTGGTTGCGAAAATGGGACAAGACGGACACGATCGCGGAGCGAAAGTGATTGCCACATCGTTTGCCGATATTGGCTTCGATGTAGACATGGGACCGTTGTTCCAAACACCTGCTGAGGTTGCGAAGCAAGCCGCAGAGAACGATGTGCACATGGTAGGAGTGTCTTCCTTAGCGGCAGGACACAAGACTTTAATTCCGGAATTAATCTCTGAATTGAAGAAGTTAGGAAGAGAAGACATTGGCGTCATTGCCGGCGGAGTAATACCCGAGCAAGACTTCGACTTTTTATACGAAGCGGGATGTGTTGGAATTTTCGGTCCTGGGACTAAGATTGCATCTGCGGCGCAAGAAATTTTAACATTAATGATCGACGCGCTGAAAGAATCATGAATACTCTAGAACAGAAGAAAGAGGCGTTCGAGCGCTTGTTGACCATCATGGACGAACTCCGCGAGAAATGTCCGTGGGACATGAAGCAGACGTTGGAAAGTCTTCGTCATTTATCCATTGAAGAAGTCTATGAGTTGGGCGATGCCATTTTAGATGGCAACATGGAAGAGGTGAAGAAGGAATTGGGCGACTTGTTTTTGCATTTGGTATTTTATTCGCGCATTGCCAGTGAGACCGAGGCATTCGATGTAGCCGATGTGTTGAATTCTATTTGTGAGAAGCTTATATCAAGACATCCGCATATATACGGAGATACTTTGGTGAAAGACGAAGCGGAAGTACTTTCCAATTGGGAAAAATTAAAATTGAAGGAAGGAAAGAAGAGTGTGTTGGAAGGTGTGCCTCGTTCGTTGCCTGCCATGGTGAAGGCGCAGCGCATTCAAGACAAGGCGAAAGGAGTGGGGTTCGATTGGGACAATGCCGATCAGGTATGGGAAAAGGTTTTGGAAGAATTGAATGAATTCAAAGAAGCAAAAACGAAAGAGGATCAAGAAGAAGAATTCGGCGATTTACTTTTTTCACTCATCAACTACGCGCGTTTTAAGGGAATCCATCCGGAAGATGCATTAGAGAAGACCAACAAGAAATTCATTTATCGTTTTCAGTATTTGGAAACAGAAAGCGCGAAGGACGGCAAGCAAATGGGGGAGATGACCTTGAATGAAATGGACGAATATTGGAATCGCGCAAAGGCAATAAAAAAGAATTCATAGAATGAAAAAATACGTTTGGATTTTCGGTCTGCTTGTTTCAGTCAGCAGTTGTGTCGCTCCCAGAGCCAT
>CALCNZ010000163.1 GCA_937897625.1 uncultured Flavobacteriales bacterium | reverse complement strand
GACGTGTGCTCTTCCGATCTCTGTAAGTGGCGCACAGCCTGAGGTAACATCTGCCGTGAATGAAACAACAGGCAATGGATTTACGGTAATTGTTTGTGTATCGGTGTCGCCGCAGTTACCTGGAATGGTGTAAGTAATTGTTGTTGTTCCCACGCCAGCAACACTCGGGTTAAAGACACCCGTTGCGGTATTCGTAATACCAATAGAAATCCAAACGCCTCCTGGACTAGCTGCTGTTAAGGTTATTGGATTTGCGTCGATGCACAAAGCTCCTGGATTAACAATTGTAGCATCCAAAGGTCCAAATACAGTTATTGTCATGTTACCTGTAAGAGCACATCCAGCCGGAGTATATGAAATTACTTCTGGCCCTACTCCTGCCGTTGCGGGATTGAACATTCCAGTCGCAGAAACTCCAACACCTGACCAAGTTCCACCTGCTGGTGTTGCCGTTAATTGAACAGGCGCATCTGCCACACACAATGGGTTTTGAGCCGTTAATGAAGGAACCGTAGGGCCTACAAACGGAGACGACGTGTATACATATGGACAACCGTATTGGTCGTTCAATGTGAAGGTAACGACATCGTTGTTTAGCAAACCACCAACGACAATAGTTCCGTTGTTCGGGGCAGTGTCATCGACAAAAAACGCATTGGCTGGAGACAGATTTGAAGCTGTAAATGACGTTCCAAAAAGTTCAGGAGCACCTCCAGAAAAATCGACTGTTAACGTTTGTCCAGCGCAGTTCTGAGTAGCGTTTCCTTCAATAATTTCAGGCAAATACGTGTAGGTAAAGGTTGGACCTAAATCATAACACAATCCCACAAAATTTGTGAACGAATAGGTTCCTGTTGTCGAATCGTACATGGTAATGGGTGTAAAATATACCGTGTTGTTCGTAAAGGTTCCGGCTGGAAATTGAGCGATGAAACTTCCGTCGTTTAAATCGGAAACATCCTGAGCTGAAATTGTTCCGATCAAACATGGATCGGTTTCAACATAGCCGCCCTGACCTATTGTTGGCGGACAAGAATAGACCAAATACCAAATGGCAGGATTGTAGAGTGTATCGTTATCGAAAATATCTCCTGAGAATATATAATTGTTGTTCGAAGTAATACTCAATTGATCATTAAAGCAGAGGTAATTCGGATTGTTGGTATCGCCTGTTGTGGCTGCCACAAATGTTCCCGCATTTACATAGCACGCACATGCAACAGGTGCGGTAAATGCAATTGTATTGGTGCAAGTAGAATTCGCAGTGAATGAAACACTAATATCACAAGGCAAACCGTCTGATATAATGTTTGAAATGGTGTAATAAATGGGTGACGCAAAGGGAGCATTAAAAACAGCTTGCTGCCCGTTGCAGGTTTGCACAATCATTTGTCCGG
>CALCNZ010000162.1 GCA_937897625.1 uncultured Flavobacteriales bacterium | reverse complement strand
TCTTTTTCCAAGCTAAACAAATGAATTATGATACAGGTAAATGAGATTTACGTCTTTGCTTCGATCTTTTCATTTTTAATAAGCATCCTTCTAGTTGTTGCAATTTGGAAAATCGCTAAATTGTATGTGTCGAAAATTAAGTTGCAAAAGGAATTCCAAGAGAAAATGCAAAGAGCCATTTTAGAAGCGCAAGAGAAAGAAAGGGAAGAGCTTTCGAATAATTTGCACGACGATTTTGGTCCGCAATTGGGAATAATACTGAATCAAATTCAGCCAGTTAGAAATGAACATGACTCTTATACGTTCACTCGCGAACAAGTAGAAAAAATAGCCGAGAAGGTGTATGATCTTTCGGCAGATATCCGAAACTATTCCAGCCTTATATTTCCTTCGCAGATTAAGAAATTGGGTTTGCTGAAATCCATTGAAAGTAATTTCAGGGATCTAGCTTCAGAAAGATTGCAAGTTGATTTTTATTCGGAAATTGAAGAGAAAATTCCATTTGCTTTGCTCGATGAACTGAGTATCTTTCGTGCAGTAAGCGAGGCTATGAATAACATTGTGAATCATTCGTGTCCAGGAAAAATGGAATGCATGATTCAAATTGAAAACAAGAAATTAAGCATCACCCTTACGCACGACGGTTCTCATTTTTCACATGATGAGTTTATGGAAGAAGCGCGCAAAGGGCAGGGGAAGGGATGCAGTTCCATGTTGAATCGCATACTTATAGTAGGTGGTGTTATTACTATTGAACATGTCTTCAATAAACTCACGTGTATTAACTTTTTAATTCCGTTGCCCAAAAATGATTCATCCAATTAAAGTTGCTATAGTTGACGATCACACCATTGTTCGTGAAGGACTTCGAAATATGCTTAACGACGATCGTCAGGAACGTTTTGAAGTGATTGGCGTTTTCGGAAATGGATCAGACTTTCTGAACTATTTGAAAAAATATCCTTGTGATGTCGCAATTATAGATATTCAAATGCCGGTGAAGGGTGGGGAGAGTACGTTGGAAGTATTGAAGCAAAAGTATCCGAATATATCGTCCATTGTTCTTAGTATGAACACTCGGAATTACATGATAGAGCTAATGGTGAAACTTGGAATTTATGCTTACTTGCCGAAAGAGGCGAGTGTCATTGAAATCAAGAACGCTGTAGATTCAGCTCATAAAAAGAAGATGGTATTTAATAAGCTTCTAACGGAACAGAAGTACAAGCAGTTTATCTCAGGAAAGAAAACGACTTTTGTTCTTACGCTTCGTGAGCAGTATGTAACCAGTTTGATTGCACAGGGTCTCACATCAGAGGAAATTGCAATTAAGGCCAACATAAGCAAGAGTACAGTTACCAAGCATCGAGAAAACATAAATAGGAAAACGCAATGTAAGAACCAAGCGGAGTTGGTCAATTTCGCTGTTCAGCATAACATTCTCGAGCTTTTTCCGAGGTAGGGGCGGGGGCTTTATGTTTTAAAAGCGAGGCTGTCTATGTACTTAAGAACGCGCAATAAACCAGGAGATCGGAAGAGCACACGTCTGAACTCCAGTCACCGATGTTTATCTCG
>CALCNZ010000161.1 GCA_937897625.1 uncultured Flavobacteriales bacterium | reverse complement strand
CCCGAAGGGAGTTAGATTTGAATAGTCATTTGGCTTAAGGCCTTTCCGGTGCTGCTCTCTGCTGCAAGGGAATAGTTTCCGCGGCTGAATCCGCTAACATCTAAGTCAACAGGAAGATTTAATTGTCCCGCCTTTTGACCGTGAATGAGCTCCACGAATTTTACTATTTCGCCTTGTTCATCTCTAAGCACCACGCGCACATCTTCTTGGTCGCTTAGAATAAATTGAAGGCTACTTTCAACCCGGTTTGGCTTACCCGAAAAGGCCATGGCATTGTTTCCAGTTGCTTCTTCGTAATCTACTTGGTATCTCGGAACAGCCACGTGCTTGTGCTTTGCAGCAATTGCCTGCAGTTCACTCGGCTTCATTTTACCATCGGTGTAGGTAACAATAGACGCTACGCTGTGATCGTTGGTGAAGGTCCAAACCAGTTGCTGTATACCTGTGCAATTACCCAGGTGCTTAGCTTCAACTTCTTCGAGTGCGGCAACAAGATCTGCGTTTGCCATTTCGGTTTTTCCGAGGTCGTGGAACCCGTCTGAAGTAGCCATGGCCGTGGCGTTTCCGCAAGCCGTGTTCAGCAGCGTTGTTTTTTCTTCACCGGGCGCAAGGAAAATTTCTCTCGAACGCAACACGACGAAAGGCTGGTAGTCGTTGGTGGCCGTGTAAAAAACACGTCCTGTTTCAACATGGAGTGAAAGCGAGTCCTTGGTGGTGTTTTTTACTTTTAGTTGGAAGTAGCCATGGTTTCTGACGTGCTCGACAATTCCGCTGAACGAAATCTTCTTCTCTTTCTTCGCCTTTTCGAAATTGCAGCGTTGAATTTGGCTTTGCGCGATTGTGTCTAATCCAAGAAACAAAAGGCCAATGATTAAAATTTTGGTTTTCATGGTGTTGGGGTTTGAGGGGTTGATGAACGACTGATTCTAGCTAAATCTTTTTTGGTAATGAAGACAACCGTGTGATTGTTTTTATTCGTGATTCTACGAATGCTCGGAATTTCTCCCAGTTTAAAATTGTATGCAGTAGTTTTATTTTCACTCTTGGAAAAAACATCCAGTGAAATTTCGGAAAGAATGGAAACGGACCCGAAGGGAATCTCTATGGAATGAGGCTTGTCATACAGTTGCTTCTCGAAGTTCACTTGAACATTTTCCTGAGAGAATTCTACGCGTGATATTCGAAGCGAAGGAACAACGACTAACTTAATCTCTCCTTTCGAACGGTCATCGTTGAACAGTCCGTATACCCCCGTTTCATTCACATGTACCAGGTGGTACTGTTTTTTATTAATGGTTTTTGAACTAACTTTTTTTCCTTTGATGGTGATCCATTTTTTTTCGTTGTAGTTCCACTTCAAGAAGAGTAATTTTTCGCCGCGAACATTGGGTGTTTCCGGAACAAGAATGTCTATTCCTTCTTGAGCGAATTTTCCTTCCGGAAGAAACACATCGAACGCTGAATGACATTCGAGCATTTGCCCTTTGGAATTTACAGTATTGAAGTTAGCCGCCAATTCGTCGAATTTTAAATAACGAACATCTGGAACATCTGTGGCCTTTGCTCCCAGCAACAAGCCGAACAGAAAGAGGGTGGAGGTGATTGTTTTCATGGCCTTATTTGTTATTGAAGTAAGCGTTAATTTTCTTTCTGTTGAGGATGGATCTCACAAGTGATTTTTTTGAAACCTTCGTCTCTTCGATCCACTCTTTTCCTTGAGCGTCTTTGCACACTGCTCGAATTATATAGTTTTCAATGTCACGCGGCGCTTTGAAGTTCGCTTCGCGCTGGTTGTCGGAAACGGTTCCTTCAATTCGAATGAATGGTTCAGTAGATAGAATTTCAATGTAACTGATGGCTATGTTTTTCGGAGCCTTCGCAATGACTGGAACAATGCTGGTAGACTTACTTTCAACAAGCGCATATAAACCAGACTCTTCTAAAACAGCGCTGTAATAATAGCCGTGCGCACCTTTCACCGGTTTCTTCGCCGCACCAATTTTTGTCCATTCCTTGTTTATGTTATTCCATTGCAAAAGCATGAATTGTTTTTTCGCAAATTCAGCGCTTTGCGGAAGCTCAGCGGTAACGGGTTTACTCGGCAGTCTTCCTTCAGGAAATTCAATATTCAGTAACTCACGAATGAAAATAATCTTATTGTCGAAGAAAGAAGAAACGTTGGAATTGTACAACTCTTCTTGCGATGAAAGTTTGGCGAGAGTCATTTCTTGCGCCAACTCAATGTCGGAATATTTGCAGGTAATAGCTATGTTGCTTTTGTTGGTGAACGAGCTGTCTGGACGAATAATCTCTGCCACAACCGTGTGAGAAACGATTTCAATTGAAATGACAGGCAGTTTCTTTTTTCCTTCCACTTCATAATTAAATGAGATGTGATCGAAGTTTAAATGCTCTTCTTTGAAAAACTCTTTCAACTCTCTTTCTCTTTTGTAGAATAGCGCAAGCTTTTTGGTGTCGGCATTCTTACTCGGTTCCTGAAGCGTTACTTTAATACCCTTGGCCAAATAAAGTTCCTCGGTATAAATGGAAAGTGCTCGCAAGGTTCCTTCCGTAAATTTTTCTGAGTCCTTTTCGAATTCAATGGTGATGGTTGAATTCGCTTGAGCGTTGAGTAGGTAACCAGCGCAAAATAAAACAGCAATTAATTTTTTCATAGCGATGGAGTTTTAGAGGTTCTTCTTTCGAAACGGAAGTTTTTTTTTTAAAATTGCCTTTCAGTAAATATTTTTTTATTGTGTGACCCGCGATTTTTTTTGCAGATTTGTTTTATGAACACGAGCT
>CALCNZ010000160.1 GCA_937897625.1 uncultured Flavobacteriales bacterium | reverse complement strand
ATGCAAACCAAAGACTGTCTAAAGGCACGGGAGTATTCACTTTAGTCACTGCATGCAAATGGTGCTCGTCTTTGTCTACGTAGAGGGAATAGGTTTCTCCAACCACGCCGAACGCCTGTGGGTCAAGCGATGTGTAGAGACAGATATTAAGAGCTAAAACAGCTTCTGGAGGTAAGCCCAAAATTTGAGAAGCTAACAGCAACTGCGTAGGCGTGAGCGAAGCCGTGCAATACATGTCGAGCGGAATGGTATCTGTTCCGTGAATCATTTTCACCGTGGCGTCTTGCACGTATGAATTCGCAATGGAGTTGAGATCAGCAGGGTCGAAGTAACCAGAAGAATAAGTTAAAATTACAATCGGAGGTTGTCCCGGTTCAATAGTTCCTTGAACAACAATTTTCGTTTCAGCCGGAGGTAATTCAATGGTAATGTCTTTTTCACAACCGATCAGTAACACCACCAAAGCGGCAACAGTTCCAATTACACCAAACGGTTTTTTCATGTGTGCAAAATTACAATCAATTCTATGCGACAATAAAAATATTTTGGTTTCGTTTTTGTTCAAATTGAAATCAAATTATTTTCGTAAAACAAATCAATAACGTATGAAAAAGAGTCTAGTCACTTTTGCTGCCGCCTTTGCTGGTGGTCTTATTGCCATGGCTGCATACCATTTTGTAGTCAAGCCAAATTCAAGTTCTTTAGCTTGGAACGCCAATGTTCCAGGGGCATTTGCAAATTATTCAGGAATGTCTAGTGCTGGCGGAGATTTTGTTGTGGCTGCTGAACGAACCGTGAACTCTGTAGTGCATGTGAAAACCGAAATTAAGACAACTTCGTATGACCCTTGGGGAAGTTTTTTTGGCTATCAGCAACAACCTCAGACGCAAATCGCTTCCGGTTCGGGTGTCATAATTTCAGGAGACGGATACATCATTACAAACAATCATGTCATAGACGGCGCTGAAAAAGTGACAGTCACTTTGAACAACAATAAAAACTACGAGGCGACTTTGGTCGGTAAAGACCCAAGCTCCGACATTGCCGTTCTGAAAATAGACGAGTCAAATCTTCCAGCTATTGCTTGGGGAAACAGCGATGCGGTTCACATTGGACAGTGGGTTCTCGCTGTTGGAAACCCTTTTGAATTAACGTCTACCGTGACGGCGGGTATAGTTAGTGCGAAGGGCAGAAACATCAATATTATTGGTGAAGGAAAGGGTTCCGAGGTACTTCCTGTAGAATCGTTTATTCAAACAGATGCTGCTGTTAATCCTGGTAACAGCGGAGGGGCATTGGTGAACACCAACGGAGAGCTCATTGGAATTAATACCGCCATAGCTTCGCGCACGGGGTCATATGCGGGCTATTCTTTCGCCATTCCTGCTTCCATTGCCAAGAAAGTGGCAGACGATATTATTGAGTTTGGAAATGTTCAGCGCGGATTCCTTGGCGTACAGATTTCTGCCGTGACAGAAGAGCAAGCGAAGGAGGCAGACTTGCCTGTTGTTTCAGGTGTGTATATAAACAACGTAACACCCGGTGGTGCTGCAGAATCGGCTGGTTTAGAAGCCGGAGATGTTATCTTGAAAGTGGCTGATTACCCGGTTTCAAATGTTCCGCAATTGCAAGAACAAATAAGCAAATTCAGACCCGGCAACAAGGTAAGTTTGGTGGTTTGGAGAAATGGAAAAGAGAAGAATTTCGATGTGGAACTGAAGAACAAATCGGGTAAGGCCGAACTTGAAAATTTTGAAGAAATAGCTGCGGAAAATATATCGTCATTGGGCGCGGAATTTTCAGCGCCATCAGAAAGCGAATGCAAGGCGCTGCGAATTCAAGGTGGAGCAAAGGTCGGAGTTCTTTCAACAGGAAAATTAAGAAGTGCAGGAGTGAAGTCAGGGTTCATTGTAACCAAAGTAGACGGCGTTCAAGTTACTTCCCCAGAGCAACTACAAAGCCTGCTCAAATCTAAGTCAGGTGGAATTTTGTTGGAAGGTGTTTATCCAAATGGAACCCGAGCGTATTACGGCTTCGGTATATAATCAGCGTAATTTTATCGATTGAAATAAGCCTCGTCCCTGAAAGACGAGGCTTATTTTTTACCGCAAATTCATGGGCGTGAACTATCTTTGCCGCGTCTTGAAAAAATGATTTTCAAGAATAGAAATCAAACTCATTTAAATTATTTTTATGTCAAACAAACCCTTGTCAAACGACACTTACAGCAATGAACTGGCGGTGTATGTGAACCAAGAAAAGGCGGCTGTGGATCTTGCCCACATGGTAGGTAAGCTGCTTTTCGAAAAGTCAATTGAATTGGTGCTTTTCCGCAATCATCTGGCGGACACGCGCATCACAGAAATTCTTCGCCTGCACAAATACGCAGCAGAAGTTGTGGGTAAACCTATCAGTGTATTTCATTCGGCAGAATTGGCGACTGAATTGTACAGCATGGACATTGCTCCAGCTAAAATAGATATTGGAAAATTGGCCAGTGAGTGGGCTATTTCCCGCGAACATTTCAATTCGCAAAGAGAATTTTTAGAAGATAAGCTTCAGAATTTTACAGAGGAAGGAAAGGACATGGAACCAAGAGACGTTGTCTTGTTTGGTTTCGGTCGTATTGGTCGTCTAGCTGCGCGTGAATTGGTACGTCAGGCAGGTAGCGGTCAACAACTTCGTTTGCGTGCTATTGTTACGCGTGAAGACGACGACTTGTCAATTAAAAAACGCGCTGCACTTTTCGAGAACGATTCCGTTCATGGGAGGTTCAAAGGAACCGTTGATGTAGATTATGAGAACAAATGTCTAATCGTAAACGGTCAGCGTATTTACATGATTGCAGCGAAAGATCCGAGTGCTGTTGACTATACCGCATACGGAATCAATGATGCACTGTTAATCGACAACACCGGTGTTTTTAAAGATCGCGAAGCGCTTAGCGTTCACCTGAAAGCAAAGGGAATTAGCAAAGTGTTGTTGACAGCGCCAGGTAAAGAAGTTCCAAACATTGTTTACGGAATTAACCACCGCGATTTAGATATTGAAAGCGAAACTATTTTCTCTGCAGCAAGCTGCACAACCAATGCAATTTCTCCAATCTTGAAAACTGTTTTCGATGCATTTGGAATTGAAAAGGGACATATTGAAACGGTTCATGCCTACACCAACGACCAAAACTTGTTGGACAATATGCACAAGAAAAGTCGTCGGGGAAGAAGTGCTGCCGTAAACATGGTAATCACGGAAACCGGCGCTGGAAAGGCGGTTACGAAAGTTATTCCAGCTTTAGTTGATAAGCTTACTTCAAACGCTGTTCGCGTACCAACACCGAATGGTTCTTTGGCAATCATTCACGTGTATACAGATAAAGCAACGACAGTTGAAGAGGTAAATGCAACAGTGCGCAAAGCCGCGCTAGATGGCGATTTGGTGAATCAGATTTTCTATAGCATTAGCGAAGAATTGGTGTCGAGTGATATCGTTGGAAACGATTGTTGCAGTGTATATGACAGCCAAGCTACCATCGTTTCTAAAGATGGAAAGGGAATTGTTCTATACGTTTGGTACGACAATGAATTTGGATACACTAAGCAAGTTATTCGCTTGGCGAAGTATGTTGCGAAAGTGCGTCGAAGCATGTACTATTGATTTTTTATGTTGAAGAAAAAAGGGCGACCAGGGTCGCCCTTTTTTGTGTCTACACCTTGGTTCGCTTTCGAGAAACAAAAAGCACAAGTCCTACAATGGAGCCCAAGAATATCGGTACCTCCCAAGGTTTGCTATTTTGGTCTGCATCTTTGTTTTGCATAAATGCTTCATTCGGTTCCATGTCGGAATGAATGTAAGCTTCATCCACTTCAATTTCACTCGGATCCATCGGTGTGCTCTCTCCAGGAACAACTTCCCCCTTCAGCATGGTATCCAACGGTTTGTTTTTCATGAATGATACAAACTCGTTGATGTAGTTTTCGCTGCGATCATTGGGTTTAATGCCGGCGAGTGCATACAATTCATCCACTTCAACCTTCCTGCGTGAACGTAACGATTCCAAGTATTCTTGAGATTCATCGCAGTCGAATGGCCCGCCGGCAGGGTGAGTTAGAATGTATCGCGCTTGAAAATTTTCAGTGTTCGGAGTAATCTGAAACGTTAAGTCCGCTGGGAATTTCGCGTTGCTGTATCGCACATGCAGACGTGTGAAGAACACCGGTGAAGGAGAATTCCATCCAGCCCACCAAACCCCCGCTTCAGCGAAGTCGTTGTAAATAGGCGGATTCCCAACACATGGATCGCATTTCATTCCACCCCAACTTGGCGTGACATTCCACGCGTATTCCAACATTACCGCATTCTTTCCTTCGCGAGAATAGGCGCGTGTGAATAGGTTTTTGTAGAACTCTCCGAAGATGTCCTTCGTGTACAAAGGAATGTTTCGATCGGTTGGAATTTTCACCGTTCTGTAGTTCGTGCATTCCACACGGCCAGTCTTCGTGAATGCATAGACGATCATGTCCTGTTCGCCTGTGCTGTTCGCCATTCCAAGACGAATGGGCAACATGAATTTCGGATGGTCGAAGTTAATTTGAATCGGACGTAAGTAGTCGAAACCTGTGTTCTTCTGGTTGTCTAAGTTCACTTTCACAACAAAGAATTTCATGTTGCTTTTGATGTATGGCTCAAGCACACTTTCTGCGGTTGCAGGAATTTTATAGCCTTCTTGAAGCAGGTAGTTTTTCAGTCCAGTGCTCTCTTTCGCTGAAAGTAAAGCAATGTCATACTCGCCAACCGTGTATTCCGCTTCAATGGTTACGTTGAATTTTTCTTCAACCATGTCGTACATCATACGATTTCCTGCCATTGAAGTAGTCGTAGGAATTGAATAGAATTCCCTGTCGTCGGGAAGCACGGCGTAACACGGATTCGTATCGTAATATTCTACCAATCGAGGGGAGGAATACGCATCCAATGTTTCGAAAATTCTTCGGTCAACAACTTTGATGTCGCCTTCTTGAAGTACCACTGGCACCGGCACCACCATTGCGAAATCGCGCACGTCGCCTTTAAAGTCGTTCGACATGGTTATGGAAGTTCGTGTTCCATCGCGAACCAAAATAATTTCACTTTTGTTGTTGAATAAAGTCGCGTCGGCTTTCGCAACATAAAATCCGCAGAACGAATAGGCGTTCACGCTAGCAAGAAGCACCAAAAGTGCTGCTGCTTTAATAAGCAATCTTTGTGTCATGGTTGAATTGTTTTTGTGTTGAATGAATCCAGTTGAATGTTTTGCTTGGAAAGAATTTGTTCAAGAGCGGGGTAAGCGGAGTGAAGCAAACCAAGGCCCAGAGCGGCGCTCCTGTAATGAAGTAATAATTCGTTAAGTAGAATGAAGTGAAGGCAACAGCCATGGTCCAAACAATTCGAACCAGTCTGTTCGTTGGAA
>CALCNZ010000159.1 GCA_937897625.1 uncultured Flavobacteriales bacterium | reverse complement strand
TGCCAATCCGAACACCGAGGCTTCCGGCTCCGAGTCGTTCGTGATGGGATTGCACAAGTCTGAAGAGAGTTTGCGCAACGCCATGCGTGAGAACGCTTCCATCTATTTAGAAAGCAACGGCGGAAAAGATTACGACGGTTTCGATCCGAACAATCCAGATACTTACATTGCCATGAGCCTGCGCGAAAACATTTATCAAGACAAGAGCATACTCTTAGCGAAGAACGTTCAAGATGAATTCGTGAAATTGGGGCGAAAAGACCGCGGCGTGAAGCAAGCACCATACTATGTAATCACCTTCACCAACATGCCCAGCATCCTCATTGAATTGGGATTCCTTTCCAACCACAAAGAAGAAGATTACTTGCAGAGCAAGGCGGCCAAGGAGGAATTGAGCTCGGCTGTTTACCGCGCTTTCGTGAATTACCAAAGCAAACTTTTCAACATTCAGCCGACGAATGCGCCTGCTCCGACTGTGGTTGTAGAGCAACCCTCCAAGCAAAATGCGTTTGAAGGACTTATTTGGGAAGAGATTCCCGCAAACGAAGTCGCATTCAAGGTTCAGATACTGAGTTCCGCCACCCCTCTTCAAAAAAAATCAAATCAATTTAAAGGTTTAGACAGAATTGAGGAATACCTTAGCAACGGCGCACACAAGTACCTGGTTGGAAGCACTCGAAGTTTAGACGAAGCCAAGAAGAATCAAAAGATTCTTCGCGACGCTGGATTCAGCGGAGCATTCGTTGTCGCCTTCGAAAACGGCGTTCGAATCAGTAACGAAGAAGCCCTTAAAAAAATTCAGAAATGAGCGGTAAAAAAGCACGCAACGAAGTTGTCATTGGAGCAGTGGTGATTGTCATACTTGCCCTTGTGTATTTCGGAGTAAGTTTTTTAAAAGGTGTAAATATCTTTTCCACACAAACGAGATACTACGCCATCTATGAAGAAATCGGTGGATTGGAAGTTTCCTCTCCGGTTATCATCAACGGCTATAAAATTGGTATTGTAAAAAGCATTGAACTCGAATCGAACGGTTCTGGAAGATTGGTGGTTGAAGTGGTGTTGAACAATGCAGATGTTGCTGTTCCAAAAGATTCGCAATTGAAAATCTACATGCGTCCATTTTTTGGGTTGGAAATACACCCAGGCAGAAAGAACTAACGAAGGTATTAGAAACCAAAGATTGGATAAGGTCCCATC
>CALCNZ010000158.1 GCA_937897625.1 uncultured Flavobacteriales bacterium | reverse complement strand
TCTTCCTGCACTTCAATGGGGTATTGTTTGAACAACTCCATTTGATGAAGTCGTTTCTTTATTACCCAACCGAATACTGTATTGCCCGCCATAGTCTTGCTTTTGCTTTAAACAAAAATGCCCTCTAAGATAATCCTAGAGGGCATTCCCGGAAAAGTTTTTTGTTAGCGAATCAAATTCAAGTGTCCTTGAATTTCGTAACGCTCGCCGGTTGTTTTTGAAACAACTACTGCCGTCCAGTTGTAAACTCCTTCCGGACAATAATACGCACCGTTGTATGTGTTTCCTGTCCAAGCTGTTTTAGGGTCTGTGCTGCTAAATACAATATCGCCCCAGCGGTTGAAGATGTCTAATTTGAAATGTTTTTCGTCAATGTCGCTTCCCACCATCATAACCACTTCATTCAATCCGTCGTTGTTCGGAGTGAAAGTATTTGGAAGGTAATATTGGAAGATGTTGCGAATGATGATTTCACCTTCAATGAAATCGGTACAGCCATTCACATCTGTTACGGTTAAGCGAATCGGATATTCGCCACCGGTTCCTTGCGGAAATGGGAAGACCGGATTCTGAGCAGATGAAGTGCCAAGTGGCGCACCAATATTGAAAATCCAGTCGTAGGTTACAATATTTCCAAGCGATTGATCGGTGAAAGTGATGACCGTATTGTTCGCGTCTGTTGGTTGCGGATCTGCGATATAACCCGCCTGAGGCGGATCAAACGAGGTCAAGAAGTTAGGAATGGTTGTGCTATAAGTACATCCAATATTGGTCACAACAGAAAGTGTTACGTCATAAGAACCGGGAGCAGCGAAATTCAAGTCAAGCTGATTCTGGTTCACCACATGTTGTCCGTTGCTAATGTCCCAAGCCATATTTTGATAAGTACTTGGGTCTGTTGTGTTGATTAAGGTTAAAGTCTCTGGCCAACAATTCGAGGGGTCTGGAGAAGTAAACGTTACCGTTACATCTGGCGCCACCGTAACGTTGAAGCACTGTGTGAGAGTGTAACCGCAGTCGTCAACCACAGTTAAACAAGCCTGGCCACTTACAGTTGGATTTATCATGGCATCAGGTGTGTTGGCTACAACAGCTCCGTTGTATGTCCATTCGTATGTAAACGGAGCCTGTCCTGAAGACTGCGTCAATTGATCCAAATTCAAATCGCCCATGTAACAAATCGCGGTATCGTTCGCTATGGTCATGGTGGTTGGTCCTGCAAACGCAATGTTCAATGTGGAATGCAACGAACAAGTTCCAAGGGTAACGGTGTAGGTATATGCTCCTGAAGGCATAGTAAGTGGATCGAAGATTCCAAACGGGACCGCAGCGCTGCTAGGGTCGGTCCAAACACCAGTAGAAACGGGTGTTCCTCCAAGTAATGGCAGCATTTGGAAGGCAGGGTCTGTAGAACAGATGTTTATGGAGTTGTCTATTCCAGGGTC
>CALCNZ010000157.1 GCA_937897625.1 uncultured Flavobacteriales bacterium | reverse complement strand
TTTAGAATGGCGCCTTATCATCGCGCAGATTTCTCTTTGAATATTAAAGGAAAGCCAACGCGCTCGCGCTTCGATGCTGAATTAAATCAGGTTGTTCAAGAACCGCGAAAATTTAAAAGCAGTTGGAACTTTTCAGTTTACAACTTATACAATCGCATGAATCCGTATTTTATTTACTTCGCTACAAACGCTACCAACAATGGCGGATTTCAGATTCAAGCGAAACAAGTCAGTCTATTTCCTATACTACCAAGCATCACTTGGAACTTTGAATTTTAATTTTGAAAGCACTCCTCAAACTCAATTATCTCTTTTGGAAATACCGTGGACGCTTCCTGCTGGGAACCTTGTTCATTGTGCTTTCTACAGCCTTCAACGTATACGCGCCTATAGTGGTGGGCGAAGGAGTCGACTTTCTTGCTGAAGCTCTAAATGCAGCGCAAGGAAAAGTTCAGACTATTCATTATCCAGAAACCCTTGCACTCTTTAGAAGTTGGTTTGGCTTATCGAACGACATTCCTGAAGTGCGCAACAATAGCGTGTTTACAGACTGGGTCATCTATATTTCTGTCCTTATTGCTGGCTTGTATTTGTTCTTTTATTTAATCAAAGGTTTATTCCTTTTCTTCCAAAGACAAACACTTATCGTCATGTCGAGGTGGATGGAATTCGACATTAAAAATTCAATTTACGCGCATTACCAGAAGTTAGATGTTTCGTTCTACAAAGTGAACCGAACAGGGGATTTAATGAACCGGATTAGTGAAGACGTAGGACGCGTTCGCATGTATTTAGGTCCGGCTGTAATGTACACCCTGAACCTCATTGTGCTGTTCGCCATGTGCATTGGAATTATGTACAAAATTTCTCCGAAGCTTACGCTCTACACTTTACTGCCTTTGCCTTTCATGATGATTGGTATTTTCTTAGTTAGCAGAAGAATAAATAAAAAAACAGAGCGTGTTCAACGCCAACAAAGTGAACTTTCCACCACTGTTCAAGAAAGCATGAGCGGCATTCGTGTGTTGAAAGGATTCGGATTGGAAAATCATTTTGTGAACCATTTCTTCAAACAAAGTCAGTCTTACAAAAAGCTTCAAATGCATTTGGTGAAAACAGATGCGCTCTTCATGCCTGTTATTGGAATGCTCGTTGGACTTTCAACCTTGCTCACACTGTACGTTGGGGCACGTGAAGTTGCAGCTGGAAATATTACCTACGGTGTCATTGTTCAATTTATATTTTATGTCAACCTACTTACATGGCCCTTTGCCAGCGTAGGTTGGGTGACCAGTTTAGTTTTGAAAGGAGAGGCCAGCATGACGCGTATCCTTGCCTTTTTAAATCAGAAGTTGTAACGCAATTTGAAGAGCTTCAATTCAAGCACGTGTCTTTCACTTATCCTGAAACACAAATTGAAGCCCTTTCGAATTTAGATCTTCGCATTCACAAAGGAGAAACGGTTGCATTTATTGGTCATACTGGATCCGGAAAATCTTCCATTGTTCAATTGCTCATGAAGGCGTATATGCCAACTTCAGGATCCATTACGGTAAATAACATTGAAGTTGCAAACCTTGAAACCAACGCATACCGCAGCCTTATGGGAATTGTGCCGCAAGATGTGTTTCTTTTCTCAGACAGCATAGAAAACAACATCCGTTTCGGAAATGCAAATGCCACTTCGGAAGAGATCACTCACGCTGCTGAAATAGCAGACCTTCACGAAAACATCCTCGGCTTCGAAGAGAAATACCAAACACTTCTTGGGGAAAGAGGGATTAACTTAAGCGGCGGACAAAAACAGAGACTCTCCATTGCTCGCGCTATTATTTCTAATCCGGAAATATTACTTCTCGACGATTGCCTTTCTGCTGTTGATACGCAAACAGATGAGAAAATCATGCGCGGATTGAAGCAAATTCGACAAGGAAAAACAAACATCATTATCTCTCACCGCATTAGCAGTGTGCATCACGCCGATAAGATATTCGTTCTTCAGCAAGGACAGCTTGCCGAGACCGGAACTCATGAAGAGTTAATTGCAAAAAAAGGCCTTTATTTCGAATTGTCCGAACTTCAGAAAATAAACGAGAACTAATTAGCTTCTCACGTGTTTATTTGTCATGAATGTATTAATAACCGGAGGAACGGGTTTTATTGGAAAGCAACTTATTCAACTTTTGTTGGAAGAAGGCCATGCTGTCACCAATCTTTCCACACAAAGAAAGCAAGAGGGAAAAGTTTCAAATCAGTTTCAACACGTATACTGGAATCCGTCTTCAAAGGAAATTAACAAAGAACTAATTCCAGAAATTCACGCTGTTATTCATTTAGCTGGATTTAGCGTTGCGAATAAATGGACCGCCGCCAACAAAGCGCTCATGGTTTCAAGTCGTATTTCATCTACCGAATTCTTATGTGAAATTGTGAATGAAATGAAAGTTGCCCCTTCTGTTTTAGTTGGAGCTAGCGCTTCTGGATTTTACAAGAACTCAGATCAAGTTCAAGATGAAACAGCATTAAAAGGAACGGGATTCCTTTCCGACTTAACAGAAGAATGGGAAAAAGCGAGCGCCTCTCTTCACTCTTCCATTCGGAAAATACATTTAAGAATTGGCGTTGTGCTCAGTGCGAATGACGGTGCATTGAAAAAACTAACACCCATTTTTAAAGCTGGAATTGGATCGGCCGTTGGAGATGGAAAGCAATACATGAGCTGGGTGCATGAACGCGACCTGGTAGCGTTATTTAGCTATTGCATTTCGCACAACGTTCCCTCTGGCGCTTACAATGCCACATCTGGAGGACCGGTAACGAACACAGAATTCTCTCGAACATTAGCAACCGTATTAAAGCGACCGTTTTTCCTTCCGAAAACACCCGCATTTTTTTTGAAACTTATTTTCGGTGAAATGGCGCAGTTGGTGCTTGTAAGCCAGAGGCTTTCGAACAAAAAAATTACCGACGCCGGATTTCAATTTCAATTCAACACGATTCTAGAAGCATTGACGAATATCTATGGAAAACCAAAAAATTAATATCCATTGGTTTCGAAGAGACCTTCGATTGAACGACAACCACGCCCTGCATGCAGCACTTTCTGCGGGGCTTCCTGTTCTACCTATCTTCATTTTCGACACCACTATTCTTAAACATCTTACGAAAAAAGATGCGCGTGTTGAATTCATTCAAGCCAGCCTTTCTTCAATCCAGAAAAAATTAATTTCTTTTGGAAGTAGCTTGCGTATTTACCATGGCAATCCGGAAGAAATTTTCAAGGAGATCATTGAGGAATACGACGTAAACTGTTTATTCGCTAATCGCGATTACGAGCCGAATGCGCGAAAAAGAGACAAACACATTTACGATTTCTTGAAGGAGAATCAAATTCAGTTCATCGGAAAGAAAGACCAAGTAATTTTTGAAGCGAGTGAGATGGTGAAAGACGACGGACTTCCATACACTGTGTATACACCCTACAGCAAGAAGTGGAAAACAAGATTGAGTGCTCATCCGATTACATGTTACCCCTCGGAAGATCTTGTCTCGAATTTTCTTCAAACAAAACCGTTTGAAGTTCCAACCTTGGAGAAGCTCGGATTTGAAAAATCAGGCATTCATTTTCCGACTACCGTTCTGAATACAGCTGCCATTCAGAACTATCATCTGCATCGCGATTTCCCTGCAATAGAAGGAACTACGCGCATGAGCTTACACTTACGCTTCGGGACTGTTAGTGCGCGTGACTTAACGCTTTACGCGCTCACGTCAAATGAAAAATGGTTAAACGAATTAATCTGGCGCGAGTTCTACCAAATGATTTTGTATCATTTTCCAGATACGGTTGAGAATGCATTCAAACCTGCATATGATCTTATTGAATGGAACAACAACGAAGAAGAATTTCAACTGTGGCGTGAAGGAAAAACTGGCTATCCGCTCGTAGACGCGGGTATGCGTGAATTGAACGCAACAGGATTCATGCACAATCGTGTTCGAATGGTTGTGGCAAGTTTCCTTACCAAGCATTTGCTTATCGATTGGCGCTGGGGCGAG
>CALCNZ010000156.1 GCA_937897625.1 uncultured Flavobacteriales bacterium | reverse complement strand
TTTCCCTACACGACGCTCTTCCGATCTCAAAAATACATTCATGTAGGAAATACTATTTCCTCTGTATTGGGTTTAGAACCTTCCGAATTCACAATCGAGGCTTTTCTCGGATTCGCTGAAGAGAACTTCATTCATCCTGAAGATTTGCCGCATGTAATTCGATATGCAGGAATTGCCTATTCAGTTCTTTGTTTACCCTGCTTCACATTTAAAGTGAACCAAGATCATTATAAAGTAAAATTTCGTGCAGTATTTCCGCAAAGTAAAAACCCAACTTTAAAAAATCAATTATTTAGCCTCGAAAAAAAATCTTTTCTGACTATTGATGAAACTCAAATTGATTTGTCTTTTCCGAATTTACATTTTGACTTTTGGAATGTAACTACTGATGAGGTTTCAGATATTGTTAACACCAAGTTTGTATCTGATTTCACTCAAACCGAACAAATGAACTGTATAGCCTATATCTTAAATGCAACGCTAATAAATTTCCCCATTAAATATCTAGTCCTACTCCATGAGCGCCAGTATACTGACAGAAATAAGGATGTTTCAGTTGCAGTTAATAACCAAATTCGTGAAATTTCGGGGTTGGAGTCAAATATTTCAGAACAACAAATAGGAGACTATTTTTCAAAAACTGTAAGAAAAAAAGTTGGTGAGGTCTACAATAAATGGAGTCAATCTAAAGTAACTGAAATTCCATTCTCAGAGACCCAAGCCATCCACCAAGCACAGAAACTTGGCTTATTGCCGATTCCTGAGAAAATTAAGGCGCTGATCTACTCGAGAGTGGGAGAATAATTTTTTCGAAAATTTCGAAAAACAGTTTTAAGCAGTTTTTGAAATATGAGTTTTGGAAAAACTAAAACCAAATCTCCTATGAAAACTGTTTTCAAAAACACAAACTACCCTAAGTTAAAACAACTTAGAATGCTCTATTCTTTTAAACAAGAATACATCGCCGATCAACTCGGAATCTCCCAGTCTGAATACAGCCGACTCGAAAACGGGCAACGTCATGTTAAAATAGAAGACTTCAAAAAACTCGCTTCACTCTATAGAGTAACTCCCTCTCTTCTTATGGTGTCGGAAGCCTACGCCCACATTGACGTAGAGAAAATCAAAGCCGAAGTTATCGAGGAAACAAACGCCATAACCAAACGTATGATGGAAGAAAATGCAATTCTTCAGGCAAGACTCGACGAATCCATTCAAACAACACAAACCCTCCTTAGAGCTATAGCAGATCTTCAAAACAAGAAGCCACGAATCACCCACGATTCCTACACTTCTGAAAATAATTCCCGAAAAACGAAACCTAAAAAGAACCCCTCACGTTAAATAGAGTCCAAACACTTCAACTATGAATCACTCAGACTCTCCCATCAATACAACCAACACAATGGTAAATATTCTTTGCTTAGACGACGACGCAATGGTGCTTCACACCTTTAAATCGCTTTTTGGAAACGACTATAACGTTCACACTGCCACCGATCCTTTCGATGCATACAACATTATGAAGTCGGAAAACATTCATATCATCATTTCAGACCTCGAAATGCCTAGCATGTCAGGAACTCATTTCCTACAGCGCATGGCTCAAGAATTTCCAAAGGCACAACGTATTCTTCTTTCTGGAAACATTACCGCAGAAGCTATGCTCAGCGCTATCAATCAAGCCCGTGTATTCCGTGTGTCTACCAAACCCTTCAAAAAAGAAGAAATGAACGATACCCTTCAAGCAGCTTTTAAAAACTATCAAGAAATGGCAGAAAAAGAAAATTCAATCAAGCGTCTCGAAAAACAAAACGCGCAATTCGAATTTTTACTACGTCAACAAATGCTTTCGTAATCTCTGCAGTTTCATCATAACGAGGAAGGGCCACATGGCCCTTTTTCATTTTTCAAATCCCGCTTCCGACAAGCCAAACAAAGCAAAGTCGTACTTCACAGGATCAACCGAATCATACAATCGAAGATTGCGATCCAACTCTTCAACGGCCTTCCAATCCGATTGAGAACGATCCAACAACCCGAACTTACGCGCCGTTCTTCCCGAATGAACATCTAACGGAATTGACAATTGAGAAGGACTAATTCCCTTCCACAATCCGAAATCAACACCGCGTTTATCACTCCGAACCATCCAGCGTAAAAACATGTTAATCCGCTTCGCGGTGCTATTCCTCTCCGGACTCGCCACATGCTTCAAGGCGCGATGGACTTCGTTCCCAATAAAAATATTCCTGAAATATTCAATCCCTTCCTTCGAACCGCCTCGAGAAAATCCGTCTGAAAAAACAAGCTCCATTCCACCTTCTTCAACATACATTCTTCGCAACGATTCAACAAAAAAAACAACGTCTTCTTTCATGAATGTACGATGAATAGAGGGTTTCCAGTTTTTGAAATCTTCCGGTTGCGCATTCAAAATAAAATCATGTGGCGCACGATCCATATATTCAATAAGCCTGTTCGCGCTGACTAAAATAGATTTCCGATTGCCCCAACTGATGGTGGCGGTTAAGAAAGCCGAAATCTCAATGTCCTCTTTTTTACTGAACGAATGCGGAATGCTAATCGGATCTTCTTCTATAAAAGAATGACGATTGTACTTGTCTACCGAACGCTCCAGCGCTTCGCGCAGTTCCTCATTTACCTCCGGTGAACGCATACTGTAAGAGATTCGCTCCCATTTGCAATGCCTTGGCGCGCGAAGCTTCGGAGTCCTTGTGCACATTGGCATCTTCCCAACCATCGCCCAAATCGCATTCGTAATCGTAGAATACAACCAAACGGTTTTCTACAAAAATTCCCAATCCCTGCGGAGCCTTGTTGTCGTGCTCGTGTATCTTCGGAAGACCCGAATTGAATTCATACTTCTGATGATATATCGGATGACCAAAAGGAATTTCCACAAATTCAGCATCTGGAAAAACCTTCTTCATTTCCTTTCGAATAAACTTGTCTAGTCCATAGTTATCGGAAATATGTAGAAAGCCTCCGCTTGATAAATATATTCTCAGGTTTTCCGCATCAGATGCAGAAAAAACTACATTTCCATGACCCGTCATGTGCACGAACGGATAGTTGAACAGCTCAGTACTTCCAACTTCCACATAGGGTGTTTCCTTCGCTATGTTCATCTTCAATTCGCGATTCACAAAAGAAACAAGATTCGGTAAGCTGGTCGGATTCGCGTAGTAGTCTCCACCCCCCTTGTATTTCAAAACAGCAATCTGATAAGACTGTCCAAAAGCCGCATGGACAAGGACATTCAAACAGAAAATAAAAATACTTTTTCTTAAAAATTCCATATTCAAATTGAATTTATCCAATTCTTCATCATGGACATTCCGTCTTTTGTTAAGACCGATTCCGGATGAAATTGAACAGCCATTAAAGGTAATACTTTGTGTTGAATTGCCATAACCAAACCCTCGTTGTTCCTTGCCGATACTTCGAACGAAGAAGGAAGAAATTCATTGTCTATTACCCAACTGTGGTAATGTCCAACTTCGAATTTCGTGGGCAATCCGTTAAACAAAATGGAAGAGGCCTCTTGATTGACCTGCGAAGAAATTCCATGCAGTACATGATCGAGATTCTTCAATCTGCCTCCATCGTGCAAAGCCATAGCCTGACAGCCCAAGCAAATTCCTAACATGGGAATTTGTTCCCAAAACGTGGCAATGAATTTCATCAAATCGCCCGATTCACCAGGCAATCCTGGGCCTGGAGAAAGAACAACCGCATCGTAATTCAACACTTCTTCCCACGGAATTTCGTTGTTACGCACCACACGAACCTTGGCGTTCAACGCTTCGCAATAGTGCACCAAATTGTAGGTGAACGAGTCGAAGTTATCGATGAATAATATGTTCTTATTTGTGTGTTCCACCTTTTATGTCGAAGTTTGAAAAAACTACGCAACATTACGAATGAAAACTGCAATTGAATCAAAAAAAGTACCTGCACCTATCGGCCCCTACAGTCAAGCTATTGTAGCGAACGGAATGGTATACACGAGCGGACAAATTGCTATTGATCCTGCAACAGGAGAGTACATTCCTTCAAACATTGAAGTGGAGGCGGAATTGGTAATGAAAAACTTAGAAGCGTTACTTGAGGCTTCTGGTGCGGATTTCAGTGGTGTGGTGAAAACCAGTATTTTCTTACAAAGCATGACGGACTTTGCACAAGTGAACGCCGTTTATGCGAAGTACATGGTGGCACCTTTTCCTGCAAGAGAAACGGTTGAAGTAGCGCAACTTCCAAAAAGCGCGAAAGTTGAAATTAGTATGATCGCAATTGTAAAATCATGATACTTAAAAAAATCCTTCACTACCTGAACCCCTTGAACCTTTTCAAAAAAGAGCAAGGCGATGTTAATCTGCGCATGATGCACGGGATTAATAAGATTTCAATTTTAGTCTTTGCTGTTGCACTAATAGTGCTAATTATTCGCTGGACGAAGTAATTACTTCCAACGCATGGTTTCGATCATGTGCACAACGTCTTTGCGCATGAAATCTAAACATGGCGCAAGAGAATCTGCGTTCGGTCTATTTCTGAAATAAAGCACCCCTCGCAAAAAGTGATTCACGCTGTCTGTAACAAAAAATTGCAGTTGCGAAGCTGCGTCACCCTCTAGATCGTAGATAATTCCATACATCTTAGTCGAATCAATACGCACCTGTGTTCTGCGAATAGCCGTTGCTTTCACTTCATGCATGAGCGTGAAATCGTAAGCTTTTGAAATGTGCTTTTCTAAATCGTTGTTTACCGGAAAATAAGAGCAGTAAACGGTTGCATGAAGGCGAGGTACAAGTAGGTTGAACCAACAACCCGTATTGCCTTCTTCTGCAGGAACATTTTCAATCTTAGCATAGTTCGGAACCTCAAATGTCACCGGACATTGGCTCTGATAGGCGGTATATTTTTTTTCTGGAAAATCTATTCGGAAATAAGATTTCTTCCTCGGAACACTTGTTTGCTCGGCGAAGAAAAAATAATAAACGCCCCATGCCGCGAACAAAATGCCTACCGACAAAAGAATTAAACGTCTATATTTCTTAAACATATCTCTTCGATTTTACACGGCTAATTTTTCTATTGTCCGCCGCTTCGATGGTGAACTCGAAATTTCCAAACTGCCAAGTTTCTCCTCGCTTCGGAATCCTTCCCATTTGTTCCACAATGAATCCACCAAGGGTGGTGCTGTCTCCGCGCGACGCTTCAAAATCATCGCCATCGATATCATAAACGCGATACATATCGATTAGTGGAATTTTTGCAACAAACAACAAATTTTTCTCGTCGAGCTTCGACCAAAGAATTTCACTCTGATCGTCGAACTCATCTTTCACTTCACCCACAATTTCTTGAAGAATATCTTGAAGGGTAACAATTCCTGAAGTCCCGCCGTATTCGTCTACGACAATCGCCATGTGCATTTTGTCGCGCTGAAACTCGGTTAACAAATCGTCTACTTGCTTACTCTCGGGGACAAAAAAAGGCTTGCGTTGCAGACTCTCCCAATTGAATTCTTCCAACTCTAAATAAGGTAGAAGGTCCTTTGCATATAAGACTCCGCTTACCGCATCGAGCTTTTCATTTGCAACCACAAAACGAGAATACCCTGAAGATTCAACCCGCTGAATAATGCTCTTGAACGACTCACCTAAAAACAAGCAAACAATGTCTACACGCGGTGTCATGATTTGCACCACTTCGTTGTCTCCGAAGGTGACAATTCCTTCTAAAATGCGATGTTCTTCTTCGGAGCGATTGTCATCAGATGTCAGCTCTAACGCGTGTCCAAGTTCGTCCACAGAAATGTTTCCACCCAACTGATTTTGATCGCTCTCGAACCATTTTCCAGCAGTGGTG
>CALCNZ010000155.1 GCA_937897625.1 uncultured Flavobacteriales bacterium | reverse complement strand
GGTGTGTAGTTAAACACGTAAGTTTTTTTCGCTGAAGCGAAAACAGGAATGTCGTATTCGTTGGTTTTCGTTTCAATGTTTAAATTGAAAACGGGCTCGTATGTTCCGGCAGGAAAAACAACTTCGCGTGAAGAAGATAGGTTTGTCTTGTCGTAAGGACTTGTTGAAATGCTCACCACATCTTCCGGATGAACGATGTAATTCGAAACGGGAATTCGTGTGTAGGCAGTTGGAAGATGAATGGGTGAAGCCAGTCCGGGTAATTCCACCACTTTTTTATTTTTCGAGAGGACGCTGCAGGAAGAAATTGCAACAGCACTAAGAACGAAGAAAATCCATTTTTTCATTCGGCTAAGATAAAACACCTATTCGGAGAGCGGCACTTTTCACTTATCTTTCGGCTATGAAATTGAGACGCCTCGCTCTGCTTCTTTCTTTGGTTTGTTTTTCACTCGCTTTGAAAGCGCAGTACACCACCAATCCTATGTTGAATACCCGTTGGACGAGCTTCGGGATTGGCGCGAACAGTTCGGACAATCTCTCTTATCAGTTGTTTGCTTCGAAATCTAAATACGAAGAAACTGTTTCAACAACGGTCCGTGCGGCCTATTCACAAGAACTTATTTCGGGAAAAGACGACAGTATTTTTTTCAGGAAAAACAGATCGTTGGAAGTGGGTCTCATGTGGGGACAAGTTTGGGGAAAGAACAATTTGTTCCTCGCGGCAAGCGCGGGAATGGGACTTACCCTTCGTTTGTATGGTGACAGCGCCGTTCAGGTAACCAATGAATTCGTTTATAAAGCCGGTATGACCATTGGCGTTCCTGCTCAGCTCGAAATGGGCTACCTTTCCAAAAAGGGCGGACTCTCGCTCATGTTTGTAGGAAACTGGAATTTCCGTGAACCGTATTACGGCGCTCTTCTTTGCTATACGCGAAAATTGAGCATGAAATAAATTCGACAAAACAGAACAACACATTTGACAAAAGAGAACTCTCTTCGCTGAAGAGCTTGAATACATAGAGATACTTTTGCCCTTCACAAAAATTTATGAAAAAAATACTATCCTTTTTTCTCTTCGTTTTCATCAGCGGCTTTGCATTTGCTCAGACCACCGTTGTTATTAATGAAGTAAACGCAGACAATCCGGGCGGACCAGACACTCGAGAATTTATTGAGCTTTATGGAACACCAAACGGATCGTTGAATGGGTACACGCTTGTCTTTTGCGGCGGCTCTACATTAACGTATTAC
>CALCNZ010000154.1 GCA_937897625.1 uncultured Flavobacteriales bacterium | reverse complement strand
CCTTCTTAAACGCGGACCATCCAAACGTATTCGCGCATTTGTTTCCACCAATTGAATTTCACCACCTCTTCAGGTGTGCATTTGAGTTGGTTGGAAAGAATGCCGAGCGCTTCTTGAAACCCTATTTTTTCTTGTTGAAATAAATTCAATTTCGATTCATTTTCAATCAGAAAATCTGCAACGGCTGTTGGAAGATCTAATTTTTGGTATCCCGATTTATGCATGAAGAGCACCTCTTTGTTCGGACCGTTTTTCTTCAATTCCTTTAAAGAAGTTTGATGAAGGAAAAGCACCATGCCTTTCAATTCTACTTCATCTTCGGGCATTTTCTTGACGGACTTTTCAATGAGTGAGCGATGCACCAACGGATTCGGAATGGGGAATTTGAAGAATTTCTTAAACGGAAATTCGAAGCCAATGCCGTGCATGTAATTGTACAACGCCTTTTTCAATCCATCTGAATACTGTTCGTGATTCGCTCCTTTCGGATCGTCGTGATACAAATCGTTGTTTGCGAAACCTTCGAAAACAGGACCTGTGCGAATCACTCCGTATTTCTCGGGGTCCTTACCAACTGGGCTGTGCACGGTCATGGCGAATTGGTGCCAATGTCCCGAGTGAAGCAATTGATTTTCGAAAAGTTGACGCACAACTTCGAGCGAGTCGATGGTTTCTTGTTCGGTTTGGGTTGGGAAACCGAACATTAAGTAGGCATGAACTAAGATTCCAGCATCGCGAAAACCCTTGCAGACTTTGGCTACTTGATCAATTGAAATTCCTTTGTCGATCAATTCTAAGATTCGCGGACTCGCTACTTCTAAACCTCCTGTTACGGCTATACAACCTGAAGCTGCGAGAATCTTACAGAGGTCAGGAGAGAATGTTTTTTCAAAACGTATGTTGGTCCACCAAGAGACTTGCAAGCCTCTACGAAGAATTTCAATGGCTAAATCGCGCAATGCTGCGGGAGGTGCGGCTTCATCTACGAAGTGAAATCCGGTTTCACCGGTCTCTGCAATGAGCGCTTCCATTTGATCGACCAGATGCGTTGCGCTTGCTTGGTCGTATCGTCCAATGTAATCGAGGGTAATGTCGCAGAAACTACATTTCTTCCAATAGCAACCGTGGGCCACGGTCATCTTGTTCCAGCGTCCGTCGTTCCACAAGCGGTGCATGGGGTTCGGCATATCAATTACCGAAAGGTATTCGTTGAATCGAAGACCGGTATAACTCGGCGCTGGTTTTTGCGCGTGAAGGAAATCTCCACCTGCTTTAGTATCAACGAATTCAACTTCGTTTTTCGAATTTCTACGGAACGTTCTTTTCAATTCCGAATGAACTTCAGCATCTTCAAGGTGCTTCAGAAGCGCGAGGAATGGCCCTTCCCCATCGTCTAAGGTTATGTAATCAACGAAATCGAAAACGCGCGGATCGGAGAGCTCGCGCAATTCCGTATTCGGATATCCTCCACCCATGGCGATTTTCACTTCGGGATAATTCGCTTTAATCCATTGTCCGGCTTTCAATGCTCCATATAAATTTCCGCCGAAAGGAACAGTGAATCCGACCATCGAAGGAACCTCTTCATCAAAATAGGCCTTCACCTTTTCCACCAAAATCTCATCGAGATAATTGTTTGGCTTTTGCAATTCTTCAAGAATGGGACTGAAGGAAACAGCCGTTCTTGAGATGCGTTCAGCGTATTTTGAAAAACCGAAATGCGGACCAACGGTAGCTTGAATGAGATCTGATATATCTTCCAAGTACATCGTGCACTTGTATCGTGCTTTGTCTTGCACCCCAATGTTTCCGAAGAACCACTCGAGGTCTTTGATTTGCTGAAAGCGCGAACCTTCAGGCAAATAAGCTCCTGAAGCAATGCGGTATCCGAGTGTGTAATTTTTATTTTGAAGGAAGGAAATCACAGCATCTACGGTATTCTCGTAGGCCTTGCGATTTTTCACTAACGCATCGAGTTGGTGGTTTAGGTTGAAGTTGGAAGCCTCAATGGCATTGAACAATTGTTCGAATCCTTTTTTGGAAAACACTTCCAAAACCATATCCAACCCCAAATCTTTTTGTCTTGGATCGACCCCCTGTTGCTTCAAAAATCCGGTTAGATAAGCCGTTGCTGGATATGGGGTATTCAGCTGAGTGAGCGGTGGGATTATGAGAAGTGGTTTCGACACGAGTGCAAAGAAACGAAAAAGAAAAGAAGTAAAACGTAACCTTTTGTTTTTAGCAGGCGTTAAATCATACAGCAACCTAAAAGTCGCTATATGTATTACACTCTCCCAAAAATAACAGCAGGCATTGCTATGCTTGTATGCTTCTCACACTTGAATGTGAGAGCGCAGGAGAGTATTCCAACAAATTATACCGAATTAACTTTTGAACTTCAATCCAACGAAGATCAATACAAGCGTTACGTAGAAATCTGCGAAGACGCATTAATGCGTTTTGACAATTTGGATGAATATCGATTTGTCCATTCAGACCGAGTGGTTTATTTCCAAAAACTTGGAATTCGTGTTACGTTGTATTCTGCAAAATCAATGTTTGTGTCGTCTGGAAGATATATTCAAGATGCTTGCATTGATCACGGCGATGTTTATTCCGAAATAGAATTTAGTCTATATCTGCAGGACGACAAGTACTGCATTGCTCCCATTTTCATTAACGAAAAAGAACTAATCTCTCCGTGAACAAATTCGTTTACATAGCGCTATTTGTTCTTTTGGGGGTTACCTCGAATGTTGTTGGGCAAACCTATTCACCCAATGCAAATGCTACTTATACAACATGTGCAGGAACATTCTACGATTCGGGTGGGGCGAATAATAACTATGGAAATAACCAGAACTACACTGTTACGTTTTGTTCTGGAAATGGTCAACCTATTTATTTAAATTTTACTGCATTCGCTCTGCAGAGTGGATTCGACTTTTTGTTGATCTACGCGGGGAATAACAACAC
>CALCNZ010000153.1 GCA_937897625.1 uncultured Flavobacteriales bacterium | reverse complement strand
TTTACTCCAAACACTCTGATAATTTTGGTCCAATTTCGCAATCCAAGAGTCTGCAGTTCCATTGTTGAACTGACATCCCGAAAGATAATAATAGCCCAGTGCGTCTTGACACATATCAGATATGTAAGCATTAAATCCATCGGCAAAAATTACGTCTTTCACCACATCGCCATTCGGAGCCATCTCAACCACCCAAGATTGTCTTCCACTTAGGCTATAATCTGAATGACCACCAAACACATAGTTACCTGCCAAATTCTGAAAACCTGAATAAAAATGCTCATTTCCAGCGTTACCCACGGTGCGCGACCACAACAAAGAACCATCGATATCAAAAACTTGAACGAACGCATCCGAAGCTCCGTTTCCAAATGAATTGGTTGTTCCGCACAAAACAAACAATCCGTCGTTCGTTCTAAAAATATCTCTTGGCGTATCGTTGTTCGTAGCAGGTAATTTCTTTGACCAAATGACATTGCCATCGGCATCAATCCTCGAACAAACCGCATTTCTAAATGTGGTCATTTCATATCCAGCAAAAACACAACCACCCATTCCGTCTGAAGTAGCTACTACGGCTTGACCTTCAACCGCATAGGCTGTGCCATAGGTTTTCGCCCACAGCTTCACCATATTTTCATCGGTTTTAACTACCATAATTCGGGTTCCGTTGTTCACACTTACGCCTAAGAAAAAATAACCCCCGTCAGAAGATTCAACAACGGTGTGCCCTGTTTGATCTCCGGTTGAACCAAAGACAGATAATTCCCCACTCATATCGCATTGACCGAAACTCACCGCGGCAATGAGAACCGCAATCATAGTTGTAAAAACGTGCTTCATATTATTTGATTTTAATCAAATTTAATATGTTTATTCAACCGTTCCTATACGCCTTTTGGCGAAAATTACATTTCTACTCCCTTCCAACCTCTCAACATTTCCCTTTTCCCTGGTGGCCCAGGCAACCGCTCAATCACAAAACCCGCCGCTTGAAGATTGCGTCGGACTTCGCCTTTCGCGCAATACGTGACGAAGATGCCGCCTTCATTCAACAAGTCGAAACATTGCTGCATGCGCGCGGACGTCCACAAGCCAGGCTCTACACGCGGACCAAAGGCATCGTAATAAATGACATCGAATTTCTCTTCGGTTTGAAATTCTTCCAATGCTACTTCCATTCGAACAAATGAAAAATTTTCTCGGAGTGAAATCACTTCTTCTGCTTTCGATTCATGAAATTTCATTTCGAATTGATCGGATCGACTCGCAGCTAAGTCATTCAAAATTTCTTCAGATAACGGATAAGGTTCCAAGGCACAGTAGTGAATCTTTTTTGTTGCATGTTGAAGGGTTAACGCGGCGTTCAATCCCGTTCCCAATCCCACTTCCAAAATCCGAATCTCCTCTTTGTCGCACGCCTTCAATCCGAATTCAATAAAGACGTGCAAAGATTCTTGAACTGCCCCGTGCGTGCTGTGATACGTTTCTTCCACTTCCGGAATGAACAACGTAAAGGATCCGTCTGCTGTTTTCACCAACTCACGGTTACGCGATTTGTTCACCGCAGTATTGTTCAAACTATTTTCTTGATAAACACCCATGAGTTTTTTTGGTTCTATTTTTGACTTACAAAAATTTGTTATGGCAAAGAAAACAAAAGCACCTGCTACAAAAAAATCGAAGAGCATCTTGAATGAAAAAAGTCACGAGTTCCTTGAAAAATACATTAACAACATTGCCCCTACCGGCTTTGAAACTCCGGGCCAACAACTTTGGCTCGATTACATTCGTCCATACATAGACACTCACATCGTAGACACCTACGGAACCGTGGTTGGTGTGATTAACCCTGATGCTCCTTACAAAGTTGTGGTGGAAGCACACGCCGATGAAATCGCGTGGTTCGTGCATTACATTACTCCAGACGGATTTATCTATTTGCGCCGCAACGGCGGAAGCGATCACATGATTGCGCCTTCTATGCGCGTAAACATTCAAACTGCAAAAGGTCTGGTGAAAGGTGTGTTCGGTTGGCCGGCCATTCACGTTCGTCAAGAGAAAGAGGAAACCCCTTCCATGAAAAATATTTTCTTAGACGTGGGCGCTAGAACGAAAGACGAAGTAGAAGCCATGGGTATTCACGTGGGATGCGTAGCCACCTTCGAAGACGAGTTCATGGTGTTGAACGATCGCTACTACTTAGGTCGCGCGCTCGACAACCGCATAGGAGGATTCATGATTGCCGAAGTGGCACGCATGCTGAAAGAGAACAAAGACAAACTTCCATTCGGTGTGTACTTCACGAATTCGGTTCAAGAAGAAATTGGTTTGCGCGGTGCTGAAATGATTGCGCATCGCATTAATCCCGATGTTGCGATTGTGACAGATGTGTGTCACGACACGCAAACCCCAATGATGAGTAAAATCATGAGCGGTGATTTAGCATGTGGAAAAGGTCCAGTGGTTAGCTACGGTCCTGCTGTGCAGAACAACTTATTGAAGCACATTATCAATACTGCCGACAAGAATAAAATCGACATTCAACGTGCCGCTGTATACCGTGCCACTGGAACAGACACCGATGCCTTCGCATACAGTAACGCAGGGGTGGCAAGCGCACTCATTTCATTGCCGTTGCGCTACATGCACACGACAGTTGAGATGGTGGCCAAAGACGACGTTGAAGCAGTCATTAAATTGATCTATCATTCTTTGAAAGGCATTAAGAACAATCAAGATTGGAGATACATTAAATAAAAATAAATTATCAATAAACAACATGAAAAAACATCTATCCTTCTTAGCGGTTCTATGCTTTGCACTAAGCATAAATGCGCAAGTAATTCCGAATGGCGACTTTGAAAACTGGACCGGCGGTTCTCCTGACTCGTGGGCTACCTACAACAACGTAGCAGCTCTAATGGGAATTGTTCCTGCACCTGTTACGCAAGAATCTCCAGCTCCAAGTGGGAACTACTACTTAAAAGCGGTTTCTCGCAACAGCCCAATCACAGGTGGCAATCTACCTGGAATAGCACTTCTAGGAAATGCAGATGCCGTTGCAGGTACAGGAAGTATTGGAATTCCTTTTACACAAACACCAGCTTTCTTCTCGGGCGAGTTTAAACACGAAATGGTAGCTAGCACAGACTCTATGCTTATCCTTTGTCAGCTTACAAAATGGGACGCTGTAAACAATACTCAAATCGTTGTGGGTGAAGCGGTGGTTGTGAATTTCCTAACCTCGGTAACAAGCTGGACAAGCTTTTCGAATCCGATTACCTATTTAACAGCAGATGCTCCTGATTCATTAACCATTGGTGTTGTGTCTATAGGTGGCGATGGCGCTGCAGTAAGCGTAGATAATTTCGCATTCAGTGCTACCAGCATCGGAGTGAATAACATTCAATTGACTGAAAAAGCGATTAACCTATTCCCTAACCCTGCAAGCAGTCAGACCTTGTTAGATTTATCAGCTATAGACGAACAGCTTGCACTAGGAGTTAAAGTTGAAGTAATTGATATCACAGGACGTGTGGTTGAAACACATCTCTCTGTAAGAAACCGTTTATACCAGTTGAACACTTCCAATCTTGAGGCTGGAAAATATATTGTTCGAATTTCAAATTCAAACATGAGTATTTGCAAAACATTGGTTAAGCAATAAGAAAATAGATTCCATTAAAAAGGCGGTGAAATTCACCGCCTTTTTTATTTTACAAAACTTGTTGGCTTATGCCGTCTTCGCTGCAAGTGCTGCTTTCACTTTGCCTTCGATTTCTTCCATTAATTCTGGATTGTCGTCTAGCAATTGTTTCACCGCATCGCGTCCTTGTCCCAATTTAGTTTCACCGTAAGAGAACCAAGAACCTGCTTTTTTCACAACAGCCAAATCAACACCCATGTCAATTAACTCGCCCACACGGCTAATTCCTTGACCGTAGATAATGTCGAACTCTGCCGTTCTAAATGGAGGTGCAACTTTGTTTTTTACCACCTTCACCTTCGTGTGATTTCCAATTACATTCTCTCCGTCTTTCAACTGAGTAGAGCGACGAATATCGATACGAATAGAAGCATAAAACTTCAGGGCATTTCCACCAGTAGTTGTTTCTGGGTTACCGAACATGACACCAATCTTTTCACGCAATTGGTTAATAAAGATGCAGCAACATCCCGTCTTGCTAATGGTACCTGTAAGCTTACGCAATGCCTTCGACATTAAACGTGCTTGAACACCCACGTTTGAATCGCCCATCTCTCCTTCAATCTCTGAACGTGGAGTTAAGGCAGCCACAGAGTCAATAACGATCAAGTCAATAGCTCCTGAACGAATCAAGTTATCCGCAATCTCTAAACCTTGCTCACCGTTATCGGGCTGAGAGATTAAAAGATTTTCGGTATCCACACCCAATGCTTCAGCATAGAACTTATCGAACGCATGCTCGGCATCGATGATCGCAGCTATACCGCCCATCTTCTGACACTCTGCAATCGCGTGAATAGCTAAGGTTGTTTTACCCGAAGATTCCGGACCGTAGATCTCTACGATTCTTCCTTTCGGAAATCCGCCTATGCCTAAGGCAAGGTCTAATCCTAATGATCCACTTGGAATGAACTCCATCGCTTCAACAGCGGTATCACCTAATTTCATTACAGCGCCCTTTCCGTAAGTCTTTTCCAACTTATCCATGGTCAATTGAAGGGCCTTTAATTTTTCTTTGTTTATTTCAGTCATGATTTTTCTTTAAAGTTTAATTGTTTGACAAATTTGTTGTGTGATCTTGTAATGTATTTACGACTTGTTATTTTTTTTCGGGTAGAGGTCACGAATGATAAAAAACACCAACAGGTAAAGGAAAGAAAATCCACAAGCGAAGACGAAAGAATTGTCTTTCGCAGGATTATCAATCGTTCCTTTATTCTTCATGAAATGATTGAACAATTCATGAGAAATAAACCAGCTTAACCCGAATAATATGGGAGCTAAACTGAGATAAATGATGTTAAATTTTTTTGTCATTGTTTTTTCGTTTCGACTTAGCGAAATTGCACTAAATTTATTCATACAAAAAGAAAAATATATGCAGTTTATAAGCAAGTTATTCGTAATCGTGTTGATATTGACCACAAGCGTGGTTTCAGCACAAAACAAGAACATCCTAAAGTTGGATATTTCTTCTCCAATTATGCGAACCGCAAATGTATCTTTCGAGCATCAAACGAAAGAGAGATCAAGCTTTGTTATTGGTGCTTTGTACCAAGATCAGAGCGATGGTTTTGCAAGTAGCTACATTACCCGAGCGGCCATTACTCCCGAGTTCCGTTATTACATGGGCAAGTACAATGCTCCAGAAGGAATTTATCTTTC
>CALCNZ010000152.1 GCA_937897625.1 uncultured Flavobacteriales bacterium | reverse complement strand
CTTTCCCTACACGACGCTCTTCCGATCTCGTATAATGAAACAGGATTATCGCGTTAAAACGATATGCCCGTAGATGATTTCGTCATCGCCAAACTGAGATCGGTAAAGAATTTTATAGGCGTAGGCTCCATTCGGGGCATAGTAATCACCACCTCTTACATTTCCTGTCCAAAAATATTGTTGCTTGTTGCCTTCAAAAATAGGCTCGCCCCAACGATTAAATACTGTTATTTCAATGACATCAAGTTGATCGAATACAGGAAACCACACGTCGTTGATTCCATCATTGTTCGGTGTGAAACTATTCGGAACAAATAACGTGAACTCACATTTTTCGTAAATAATTTCAATTGTTTCAGTTAGGGTTCCACAATAGTTTGTTGAGGTTAGCGTGTAAGTTCCATTGGTTGGAGGAATGATTGACGTACTTGTTTCAGTTGTGCTCCAGCTGTATGTCTCACCTAAATTTTCGCCAGCATTCAGCGTAATGGGCAAGTCAGCGCAATGAGTCACCGAATCTGGAAGAACATCAAGTGGAGCGTAGTCCATAAAAATGTCAATGCTATCGAGCGCTATACACACACCATCATTAACGACAACGCTGTAGTTTCCGGGAGCGCTCACAGGTAGTAATGTAGCGAAGTTGCCAAGGTTCCAAGTACCTGGAGCTCCAGCATTCAGGTTAAGTGTTGTCCCTTCACATATTGTTGTATCATTTCCTAATGAAACAACAGGAGGGAATTGAAATGTAATGTTAACGGTGTCTGCGCTAATACATCCCAAGGTGTTTAGGCTTTGGGAATAGACACCAGTCGTTGTTGTGGTAATTTGGTTTGAAATAACATTTGTGTTCCAAAGTCCCGTTAAATTCGAATTGATGGTTGCTGTTTCTCCAATGCACAGAAATTGATCCTGTCCAAGATATAAAGTGGGCGGAGAAACTTCATTTGCGACAATGCTTTCTGCTGTTGCACAAAAATCGTTGTACAGCATTACGGAATAAATTCCGCCTGAATTGATTGTAAGTGTTGGCAAGGTAGAACTGTCGATATTCCAACTAAAGGCTGTTGCGTTGGAGAGAGGGTCAAGCACAGCGCTCTCTCCAGTACAGAAATAGATGCTGTCAGACCACGAAGCAGTAGGGTAGAGCAATTCGGAAATAATTACGGCATCACTTACACTGCAGGTCCCGTTGAACGCGGTAAATGTGTATGTACCCGCTCCAGATACCGTTGGATTCGGAGTTGTTTGTCCAATGGAAAATGATCCTGTGTTTGTTGTCCACAGCACATTGGTGTATGAGCCAGAGACTTGTGCGTTGAGGGTAATAACGCTGTTGTCGCAAACGGTTGAATCTGGAGGAACAGCAATTGTCGGATAGGCGAGTGTAGTTGCTAGAACGGAGTATTGATGAGGAATTCCACACAAGTCGGAATATGAAATTGTGAAAGTTGTATCGACCACCATAATTGCGTTAATGGTCGAGGCGTTGGGATTGTCGATGATTCCAGCAGGTTCCCATTGAATATTGGAAGCCGCATTTGACGGTGCGTTCAATGTAAGGATAGCCCCCTGACATGTAGGAGAAGGTGGAACCAAAGGATTTGCATTACTAGGCAGACAAACAGTTTGTAAATTGTTTAATCCCCCTGTGCTTCCGGCAAATCCAAAATAGACAATGGGGTTGCCTAAAAAGATTGAATTAACTAAATCTACGGTGGTGCTTAAACGCAGGTTGCAATCGAAGTAACAGCTGAAAGTGAGCGTAGGAGCATCCCAAACCATGCGAACTTGATGGCTCAAATTGTCTTCGATATTCGGGTTTGTAGCATTGGCTTGCACGGGACCAGCCAGGTTGTTCGCTGATGCGTGATTCACCACGCCATTTTTTAAAAATGCTAAATGGTCATACCACGGATCAGAGTTCGGACTCGAATTCTGATAAGAATCAAATTCGACCGCAAATCCTACTGGCAATCCCTCGAAACCCAATCCTCCTCCGCCTATTCCTAAAACGTTTGTTCCTGCAGGTTGAAGAATGAAACAATTTCCATCTGCACCGCCATCACTAGCGCCGAAACTCATGGTGAAATTTAAATCGAAACTTTGAGTTAGGTCTAATGTAGCTGTAGACCAAACTGAGCCATTTTGTGTATTGAAGGCGGGTGTCAAAGTGAAACAATTCGACCCCGTCGCAAACGCGCTGCCATTCGTAACAAATTGTCCGAAAGATGTGAAGTTGAAAAGAGCTAAAACAAATACGGCAAGCGTTAATCGCATTTCACGAAAGTACGAATTTGTTGGGCAAAAAAAAAGCCCTCTAGTGAGGGCTTTTGAAGTGGGAATTACTGGGTTCGAACCAGTGACCCTCTGCTTGTAAGGCAGATGCTCTGAACCAGCTGAGCTAAACTCCCTTCCGTTTTCAGGAGTGCAAATATAGAAAGTGAATTTGATTCTCCAAAAAAAATTATGCCTTTTCTTCTGTTTCTTCTTCAGAGTTGTCTTCAGAACTCTCGAAATCAAGCATATCGCGACTTTTTAAAAGTCCGTACCAACTGAATAATTTTTTGATATCGCTATCATAAACGCGATCTTCATCGAAGTCTGGTAGGATTTTTTTGAATTCCTCTCGCAAACTTGCTCCTGATAAATTGCTTGAAGGACCTTCGGCATCGCCGTAAACATTCTTCATGTTTAAAAGCACTTGCTTCAAAGGCACATCTTCTTCGTATGTGAACATACTTATGTCCGCTAAGGTGCTCACTCGCTGAGTGCTTAAAATGGGTTGACGCTTTCCGTCTACCAATGACTCTGCTACTACAGCAACCTTGCCTGCTGACACCACTTTAAACAATCCAGATTTTCCGGATACTGAAATAATTTTTTCCAACTCTGTTGCCATACTTTTATTTTGAATGGTGGCAAATCTAATCAGTTCGAATAGAAAATTATCAATTCGAAGTAGAATTTTTCTATCTAACTTGGTCGCATGAATGCAAACATTCTTATTCTATATGCAGGTGGAACCATTGGTATGTGGGAAGATCCTGCGACTGGAACGCTCATTCCCCTTGACCTCAAAGATTTAAACAAGTACCTACCGGAGATTCAAGGACTGAACGTAAACTGTGAAGGTATATCGTTGAATACGCCCATTGATAGCGCTGAATTAACGCCGGCTGTTTGGACCGAATTGGTTGAAATCATTGAAACAAACTATGCATCTTTCGATGGTTTTGTCATTCTTCACGGCACAGATACCATGGCTTACACGGCATCGGCATTGAGTTTTATGATTCAAGGGTTGAATAAACCTATCATTATTACCGGATCTCAATTGCCTTTGGGAAGACTTCGTACCGATGGAAGAGAGAATTTTATTACCGCTATTGAAATTGCTTCAACAAGAAAAAATAACGAACCACTGGTGCAGGAGGTTGCGATTTGTTTTGGAGAGCGTCTCATGCGCGGAAACCGAAGCTGGAAGGCGAATACCGAAATTTTTGACGCCTTCGATTCTCCGAATTTTGGAAGCCTTGCCACAATTGGCACGCATATAATTTTCAATGAGCAACTGCTTTTTAGATCGAACAAGCCGTTGAAGTTTATTAAGGAAATGACCGAAGGTGTGGGTGTTTTAAAATTGTATCCAGGTATTTTGCCTTCCTCCATCGAGTACGCATTAGCGCGACCAAACATGAAAGTGTGTATTATAGAATCTTTCGGAGCAGGCAATGTTCCACGAAATGAGGACTTTTTGAATGTATTTAGAACTGCCATAGAACGAGGGGTTTCCATCATTAATATTTCGCAATGCAAACGCGGACGTGTAGATGAACGCTTGTATAAAACCGGTCAAGCTTTCGCAGAGGCGGGTGCTATATTCGGATATGACTTAACCTTCGAAGCTGCAATTACAAAAAGCATGTACCTGCTCGCGCAAGGATACAGCGGCAAGGCGTTCAGAGAAGCTTTGTTAGAAGATGTAGCTGGAGAATTGAGCGAAATTTAATCAATCGAAAACAGTTTCTTCGCATTTGCAGTTGTAAGAGAAGCAACTTCATCGAACGATTTGTCCAACGTTTTAGCAATAAATTCAACCGTGTGCGAAATGAAGGCAGGCTCGTTTCTCTTTCCTCGATGAGGAACCGGCGACAAAAAAGGAGCATCGGTTTCAACAACTAATCTTTCCAAAGGGATTTTCTGAATACTTCCATCCTGATTTTTTTTGTAGGTTGAAGTTCCTCCGATTCCAAAGTAAAAGTTGTGGTAAGAAGCAATTTTTCGAATTTCATTTTCACTACCCGTGAAGCAATGAAAAACACCACGCAATTCAGGACTGTCATGCTCATTGAGGCATTCAAATATTTCTTTAAAAGATTCTCTGGCATGAATAATTAATGGAAGATTGAATTCTTTTGCCCAATTGATTTGTTCAATAAACGATTTTTTCTGAAGATCAAGATTGTCTTGTTTCCAATGCAAGTCAATGCCTGTTTCTCCAATTCCAATGGGTTTTACAATTGGAATTAATTTTTTCATTCGTGCCAACACCTCTTCGAAGTCCTCATTGACATCGCAAGGGTGAAGTCCAATCATGCTGTGAAAAAAATCGGGATATAATTCGCACAGCTTCAGCATAGGCGCAATACTCGCTTCGTCGATATTCGGAAGAAGAACCCTTTGTACTTCAAACGCTTTTGCACGTTCTACAACTTCGTTCAAATCTTCATGGAAAACGTCTAAATAAACGTGGCTGTGCGTATCAATTATCATTTCGCAAAAGTAGTGAGTTCCTTTTGAATGTATCTTGCACCCGAAATGAATTCTAGTGCGAAAATTTTAGTTATTCGATTCAGCAGTATCGGCGATATTGTGCTGACTTCTCCTGTATATAGAATTCTTCAAGAACAACTGCCGCATGGCGCAGAGGTGCACTTGCTTACTCAAAAACGTTTTTCATTTGTTCAAGAGGCGAATCCTTTCGTGAATAAAATTTGGGCCGTTGAGAAGAGTGGGATGGAGGTATTCAATGAATTGAAAGAAGAACAATTCGATTACGTAATTGATCTTCAGAATAGTCTGCGTTCGAGAAGCATTCGCAAGAAGCTTGGTGTACTTTCCTTCCACGTAAATAAGCAAAATTTCAGAAAGTGGATTCAAGTGAATTTGAATCTTTGGAAGGGCTCTGTTGGGCATATTGTCGATCGCTATATAGATACACTGAAAACGTTCAAGGTAAAAAATGATGGCTTGGGATTGACATATTTCATTCCTTCAGCAACCAAAGCAATAGGAGATATTCTTCCAATGGATTTCATTGAAAATAAATATACGGTTATAGCGGTAGGCGGCGCCCATGAAGGGAAGCGTTGGAGTGAAGAAAATTGGGAAGAGCTTTCTACAAAACTTCATGATGAAAGAGTTATTTGGATAGGCGGAAAAGAAGATGCCATCAACTTGAATCATTCGCCGTTGCATTTAAATCTAATTGGAAAAAGTTCAGTGCATGAAAGCGCTCGCATTGTCGAGCATGCGAAGGCTGTGATATGCGGAGATACAGGAATGATGCATATTGCTGCTGCGTTTAAAAAAGATATCATTGTTCTTTGGGGATGCACAACTCCCGAGTTGGGTATGGGGGTGTATCGCCCGAAGCCAGTCGTGGGGGAACACATGCATACGATTTACCTTCAAGCTAAAAGAAAGGGTAGACCTTGCTCGAAATTAGGGAATCGCTGCAAATACGGAATGCACAACAAGTGTATAGATGTTATTCATGCGAATCAAGTTGAATCTGCATTTATTAAATTACAAAGCAAATGGAAATGAAGACAGTATCTCCAAAAGAAACATTAACGATAGCAACGCATTTCGTTCTTCCGGAAAACACAAATACATTGGGGAACCTCATGGGAGGTCAACTTTTGAACTGGATGGATATTGCATCTGCAATTTCAGCTCACAGACTTTGCAAGCGAGTGGTGGTAACTGCTGCGGTGAACAATGTGTCCTTTCAACATCCAATTAAATTGGGTGACATCGTAATCATTGAAGCCAAAGTTTCTAGGAGTTTTGCTACTTCTATGGAAGTATTCATGGACATTTATGTTGAACACCACACAACGGGTGAAAAGATAAAATGCAACGAAGCCATATATACGTTTGTTGCTGTAGATCAAATGGGCAGTCCCATTCATGTTCCTGAGTTACTTCCAGAAACCGAAGAAGAGAAAATTCGATTTGAAGGGGCGTTGCGAAGAAGACAATTGAGATTGATTTTAGCTGGAAAAATGAAACCAGAAGAAGCCAGTGAATTAAAAGCTTTGTTCGCATAATGGATACAATAAAAGCTCTTCATATCATTTTTGTTGTTACCTGGTTTGCTGGACTTTTTTATATTTTCAGATTGTTTGTATACCACGCTGAAGCGCAAGAAAATAAAGAAGAGCTGGAGCGTGAAATTCTGATTAAGCAATATAAAATAATGGAGTGGCGCTTGTGGTA
>CALCNZ010000151.1 GCA_937897625.1 uncultured Flavobacteriales bacterium | reverse complement strand
AAATCACCCCGTTTTATTTTTTAATAGCTCAACTCCTTTATTCACGGCACTTTCCGTGCATACAGGAACAGCTACTGCTTTGCCTTTTTTTTCGTGCAGCAACACTGCACACCTAACAAATACTTTCGCCAACAGACAAAAAACTATGCATCAAATCTTCATTCACGCCGAGAATTTTACGGTGTTTAAAGAAAAACAAACCTGGGAAATTGGACGATTAAATTTCCTTTATGGAGAATTAGCAACAGGAAAAAGCAGCCTATTTAAACTCATCGAATTGTTCCCAAGTAACGATCAAGAAATGAAGGAAGTGAAACACTTCCAGTCGTTCGGTCCACACGCCAACTTCGAGAACATCTTGCATGACAAGAATAAACCTCTGAAGATTGCCTTTGAAGTGCGAGCGGAAATTGGTGTCTTTACCCAAACCTATGAATTCAAACCGTCGAAAAAGAAAGGCGAAGGAGAGCTATCGCATTTCACGATTGTTTTCAATGAAGAAATTGTTTTCCAATACATCAATGGTGACGGTGAACTATTTACGCTTCCTACCCTGAATCTTTTCGAGGCAGCGCGCGACTTCCTTTCAAAACAAGAAAAGGGCGCCCCACTTGCAGAGGACTGTCCAACGCGATCTGAATTGTTAATTGCTGTCTTTCGGTTGGCAGATGATTCGAATTTTATTGGACAGGCGGAGCGCGAATTCTTTCAGCAAACTCCTGCTTTGAAAATGCGAAAAAAAGGACCTAAGCAAGACAGCGATATGCCCTTTCAAGATTATTTCTTCCAGCTTTTCGAAATCACCGACTTCAATGGTTTAGACGAATTCGCTGAATCACTCTCCTGGTTTGTTCGACAATGTTTCTCGACATTGGGGCTTTACTTTCAACGAAACATTCTCAACACAACGCAGACCTTCAATCGATTCGCGCCAACGGCATTCAAAAAGATTGAAGATGGGTTTAAGAAACTCGACGACTTCGAAATTTTCTCCGACGATAAAAAGATCAATCCGATTTTTAAAGACTTCGGATTGCCCAAGCCTATTCGTTCCGAGATTATTGACAGCGAAGGAAACAACTATGGATATTCTTACCTCTTTGAATACGCAAACAAGAAACGTGTGCAGTATTACCAATTGAGTTCAACGGAGCAACGGAAAATATTCATGCTTACTCAGATTATCTCTCATCATGACATGCACAGTGAATTCAACTTTCACAATGACTACGGTTGGATGTACATAGATAATTTGGAAAACCTTATGCCAGTGAATGAATTAGGCCCATTTATAAAAAACCTCTTCAAGCATTTTCCTAAATACTATTTCTTCTTCGAAACGCGAGGCGCACATGTTGAATCGCTTACGCAAGAATTAATTCGGTCGAAGAAAATTAAGAAGTCAGAAATTCGGATTTATCACTTCATTAAAAACAAAAAAAATCACATCGCCTATGTAAGTCAGCATACCATCACCAAAAGAAACGATGTCTTCCCTTCGCTCTACAGCACCAATAGAATGGAGGAAAACTGGAAACGAAAAATTCCCCTTCAACTTCACTTCAATTAAAAAAAACAAGGTTGTGAAAACTTTACTTAGCCTTCCTCACAACCACATCTTTGCCGAAATAATTAAACAAAATGAATAAACAAAACGCCACCCATTACCACATTGTCTTGGACAAAAGTGGAAGTATGCAATCGCATTACAAAGAAACCCTTGAAGGGTTGAATGAGAAGCTTCATTCAATCAAAGCCATTCAAGAACGCAATCAAGATCAACCGATCTACGTATCGCTAACACTATTCTCAGACAGTCCAGAACTCGTCTTTGAAAATCTTCCCGCAGCGGAGCTGCCTGTGCTAACCGAGAAAGACTATGTCTTAGACGGAATGACCGGATTGCTTGACGCGATAGGAACAGTGATTAACCGCATGAAGTATGCAGTAGGACGCGACCTAAAGGAAAAGAACGGCACTGTTATGATTGTCATCTTCACCGACGGAGGAGAGAACGCCTCTCGCATGTTCAAATACCAAGAGATCTCTTCTTCCATTAAGGAATTGGAAGCATCGGGCAATTGGAACTTCGCGTTTATTGGAGCCGACATCGATGCATGGGGAGCAGCGAGCAGACTGAACATGCAACAGTCTCGTGTGTACTCATCTGCAAAAAATGACGTCAAACAAACGATGCATTATGCTGCGAACGAATTAGAGCGTTCACTTCATTCTAAGAGATCTGGAAAAAATTGGGAAGGTTTTGGTGAATTATAATTCTTAAATTTATCGTCATGCGAACACGGGTTCATTTATTAAAATCAGAAGAAGTAGACAAAGCTGCCTACCACGAAATTGTGCAACAACTGCAATCTTTTTCGGGTCCGCTGGAATTTGTACCTACGATAGATGAACCCGTGTTTGAAGACGATGAAGATTTAATTGTCCACACTAAAAATAAAAAGCTTCGCGACAAGTCGCTTCCCTTACCAAAGGAAATGCTTCAAGAGTACGCTGAATATTCCATTAGTGAAAAGCATGTTTTCTCTCAAGCGCAGTTCGATGAGAAACCAGAGAAACTGATGCGATTGAAGTGGGATGATATATTTGAACAATGCAAGATATTTCGAAGGGCCAATGACATTTCAGACCTTGAGTTCGTCATTCTCCTTACCGATAAGGGCAACGAATACAATTGGTTTGCTGCACCGAATCCGAAAGGAGGCCGAGATGGATTCGTTCAAACTTCGGGTCTTGGATTTTATTTACCGGGCTCTTCCAGAGCAAGTATTGTGTATTTAATTACTACACACATTTTGCGTCATCTTATGTTTTCGAACATCAAGGAAATGACAGCAGGAGTGCATTACAAATCGGTTGGGTGCATGAATGATTTTTGCGGAAATAAAAACGAACTCATTTTGAAACTCCGGACGGCCGATTTGTGTTCCGAATGTGTGAAGCAGTTGGAAGAGAAACAGGTTCATCCGCTTCTTGCCACGCAAGCGTTCGAAATTATGGAGGCCATGCGCAGTGAAATTTTATTTAGAGATCGCTATTCGTTGTTGAAGAAACCAAGTCGTATGAGCATCTCTGGACCGAACTTTAAAATTCAATTTCCCGATCTTGCCAATCTCGAATTGAAACTCGACAAGATTGAGAAAACCATCTTTCTTTTTTTTCTTGGAAAACCTGACGGCGTAAAACTTAACATGCTCGACGAGCATCGCGAAGAACTCACTGAATTGTATTTGAAAGTGAGTCCAACTTCCGACAGAGCAACAGCAACAAAAAGAATCAACGAACGCACCGACAATGCCACCACTCAGAAAATAAGTGAGACCATTTCGAAAATCAGAAAAAAAATCAATGACTTACTCGGAGAAGAAATGGGCGAGCATTATATCATCGCTGGCGCCAACGGCGAAGTGAAGAAGATTGGGGTTGAAAGGAGTCTCATTTCCTATTTGAATTCCTAAGATTTCATGGTATTAAATAATTTGTATTTTTAGTTTATGAAATACAGATTTATTCTCTTTGCAATGGTTTGTGCTGGAGTAACTTCTTGCACATTCGAAAAGAAATTATATTCTTCGGGGTATCACATCGAGTGGCTTCATGCCAAAAAAGAAAAACAGGAATTTACTTCCCCGAATGAGAATGAAGAAGTATCCACCCCTGTGTTGAGCGCTTCTGAAAGTTCAGATGTAATGCTTGTTCCAGAAGAATTTAAAACTATTCCCACTTCTGAGCTTACATTATCTTCAGACACTGTAATTCCTGAAAACCCCTCTAAAGCAGATGAGGAATATGTCACACCCGGGGTTCATTCCAACGATTTTTTAAATTCCAATGACCAAGAGAATTTGGTTCTAACCGAAAAAGACAAGGCCAAACTTGACCGTTTAACAAAATGGTTAATCACCTCAGCTATACTGTCTATTTTTCCGCTCTACTTTTTATACGTACCGATCCTAGTAATTAATCTTTTAATTATAGATAAAATTCAAAGATTAGCGAAACTCAGTCACAACGAAACGTACTATTCAAGAAAAATAAAACAATACTGGCGCATTATCATTTGGCCATTGTACGTGATGGCCTTCTTTATTCTGTTGTTGATTGTTCTTTTGGCTCTTTATGGAATTTAGCTTCCGAAACTAAGAAGCTAACAAAACCATCCCCACCAACAACAAGAACGAGATCAGATTCACGAGAATACCTATGGTGAACATGTCCTTCGCTTTAACCCAACCCGTTCCGTAAGCAATCGCATTCGGAGGAGTACTCATAGGGAACATAAAATCGCAACTCGCCGCAAGCGTCACAGGTATTGCCCAAGCCGCCGGTGACATTCCATTGGTTTGTGCAAGAACTCCCACTATCGGGACGAACAGCGTAACCATTGCCAAATTGCTCATAAGCGCCGTAAGAAGGAGCCCAATTCCACACAGCAGAATCAAATAAGCAGTAGAACTTCCCACATTCACTCCGGATAGCCAATGCGATAATCTTTCCAACAGTCCAATTTCCTTGAAGGCCATGGACAAAGCCAAGCCTCCGCCAAACATCAACAAGACTCCCCAAGATAATTTCTCAGTATCTCCCCATTCTAATAAAGCAACCGAATGTTCATTCGGTTTACTCGGCTCTTTGGGAATGAAAAACAACAGCAACCCGAAGAACAAGGCTATCCAAGTGTCGTTAAACGCAGGTAAATTCAATAACTTCGAAATAGGCGCTTGAAAAATCCAGCAGACTACCGCTCCCGAAAAGACAAGCAACACCCTTATCTCAGATTTCGAAATCCTTCCCATTCCTGCTCTTACTGCATGCAATTCTGCGTGGGCTCCGTCAATGGTTTCCTTCCTTTTAAAATGAATTTTCGAGAGAACGAGAAAAACTAAAAGCAAAAGAACCAAAGAAAAAGGCACACCGTATTTCATCCAATGAACAAAGGAAATCTCTTCCCCAAATTGCTCTTTCACTATACCCGCAGCTGCAACATTCGGAGGGGTTCCGATCAATGTTGCCATGCCGCCAATGCTTGCCGCATAGGCAACACCTAAAACAAGTGCACGTTTGAATTTCGCTTCATGCTGATGTGCGGCTAGCAAATGCGCCACTGAAGCCGCTATCGGAATCAACATCATTGCAGTTGCCGTGTTGCTTATCCACATACTAAGTGCATAGGACGACAACATAACAGCCAATAAAATACGCGCCTTTGCATTTCCAGCTAAATCGAGCAAACGAAATGCGATACGTTTATGCAATCCATGTTTCTCTATAGCCAACGCCAAAAGGAATCCACCCAGGAATAAAAAAACAAATTTATCGGCATAGGGTACCACCACCTTTTCCATGCTCATGACGTTGGAAATGGGAAAAACCAAAATGGGTATCAACGCCGTAACCGCCATGGGAATAGTTTCAGATATCCACCACCACAGCATAACCAATACAGTAGCAAGTACCACTCGCTCATTCCATGTCAACCAATTCGGAAAACCAATGGCAATGGCACATGCAAGAAAAACAGGAAGGAATAAATTAATTTTTCGCATGGACGAAATCAATACAACAACTGCTTCTTAGAAGAATTTTTCCAACCGGCTTTGTACTCTGCATCTACAAAGTAGATTTTCAAATCAGCTTTGTATTCAGCATCTTCAAAATAGATCTTCTTATTCGCTTTGTATTCTGCATCTACGAAATACCAACGACCATCGTTGTTTCCAGCCTTATACTCTGCGTTCTCTTTATACACAAGCAAATCTGCTTTGTATTCAGCATCTACCACATATACTTTAACCTGAGCCTTGTATTCCGCATCAACAGAATAAATTTTCTGCGCGCTAGCACTAAACCCAATCACGCACAATGCAAAAAGGAGAACTATCGATTTCATAACGGTATTTTTTTGATTTAACGAAGATAATCAATGTTTCACAAGGTCGTTCCGAAGGTGTTTCACAAGTTGCGGAGCAAGGTCGTTCCGAAGGTGATTTACAAGGTCGTTCCGAAGGTGATTTACAAGGTCGTTCCGAAGGTGATTTACAAGGTC
>CALCNZ010000150.1 GCA_937897625.1 uncultured Flavobacteriales bacterium | reverse complement strand
AAAGTTATTCGCGAAGCAACAGAGTGGGCGCTTAAATTCTGATTGTGAAAAAATAGAGTTGGTGTATTAAGTACACTTTCTTTTCTTTGTGACTTCAATTTGAACGAAATAAAATGATTAAATATCTATCTACCGACCCGTGGTCAATTGTTGAAGAAGGCTTCCATGTTGAATTGCAGCGCAGTTCGGAAAGTATTTTCAGTTTAGGAAATGGGAAGTTCGGACAGCGTGCGAACCATGAAGAAAAGTTTTCGGGGAAGACGCTTCAGGGAAGTTATGTGGCGGGGGTTTATTATCCAGACAAGACGCGTGTGGGTTGGTGGAAGAACGGATATCCGGAATATTTCGCGAAGGTGTTGAACTCGGCTTTTTGGGTGGGGATTGATGTGACGATTAACGGAGAAGAGTTCGATTTGAATACGTGGACTGCCGAGAATTTCCGCAGAGAGTTGAACATGAAAGAAGGCATTTTGAAGCGTTCTTGCGTGGCCACTTCTCCGAATGGAATTAAGGTTCAATTGAACGCGGAACGTTTTTGCAGTTTAGCGAATGACGACGTGGCTGCTATTCGTTACAGCATTACTCCGTTGAGTGGCGCAGCTGAAATTCGCTTCGGTGCCTACATTGAAACCGAGGTTCGCAATCACGATAGTAACTACGATGAATTGTTCTGGAAGCCTCTTCAAACCGCTGTTTCGGCGAATGGTGGAGTGGCAGTTTCAGAAACATTGAAGACTGGATTTCAAGTTGCTTGGGCGCAAGAAGTGCGTTTCAATGCGAATGCAGATTGCTCTTCAACATACACCAGCACGCGCATTGAAAATGCAGCGGTATTTAGTGTGGAAGCGAACAGTACTGTTACTATTGAAAAATACGTGGGCATTGTAAGCTCGTTGAATGAATCGAATGAAAAGCTTTCGTCAGCAGCTGTTCACACAGCTCAAGCCGCAGCAACCGAAGGATACGATGCATTGCGCAACGCACATGTTGCTGCGTGGGCGAAAGTGTGGGAGTTGGGAGACATTGTAATTGAAGGAGACGATGAAGCGCAGCAAGGCATTCGCTTCAACATTTTCCATTTGAATCAAACATACACGGGTCAAGATTCACGCTTGAACATTGGTCCGAAAGGATTCACCGGCGAGAAATACGGCGGAAGCACCTATTGGGATACCGAAGCGTATTGCATGCCTTTTTATCAGAGTACACGCGATTCGCATGTGGCGAAGCAGTTGTTGGTATATCGATATAATCAGTTAGACAAAGCCATTGAGAATGCTGCGAAGCTTGGCTTCAAGAACGGAGCTGCGTTGTATCCGATGGTGACCATGAACGGAGAGGAATGTCACAACGAGTGGGAGATTACGTTCGAGGAAATTCATAGAAACGGAGCCATTGCGTATGCGATTTACAACTACGTGAAGTACACGGGCGACGAAGCGCATTTGGGTGAATACGGTATTGATGTGTTGGTGGGTATTGCGCGTTTCTGGGCGCAACGTGTGAATTGGTCGGAAGCGAAGCAAGCGTATGTCATGCTTGGCGTTACGGGTCCGAATGAATACGAGAACAACATTAACAACAACTGGTACACGAATTATTTCGCAGCGTGGTGTATGAAGTATGCGAAGGAAGTGGGAGAGAAGCTACAAGCGGAAAATGCGGAGTTGTTCAAGAGCAAATGCGACAAGATGCATTTGAACTTTGCGGAAGAAGCGGCTGATTGGGCGTTGAAAGCAGAGAAGATGTATTTCGGGAAGTTGGAAGGAACCGAAGTGTTTTTGCAACAAGACGGATTCATGGATAAGGAGCAGTTGAGTATTCACGATCTTGATCCTGCTGAGCGACCTATTAATCAGCATTGGAGTTGGGATCGCATCTTGCGCAGCATCTTCATTAAGCAAGCCGATGTTCTTCAAGGATTTTTCTTTTTTGAAGATGACTTTTCAGATGCGCAATTGAAAGCGAACTTCGATTTCTACGAACCCAAAACTGTTCACGAAAGCAGCTTATCTCCATGCGTCCATTCGATTCTCGCCGCCAAACTTGGCTACAGCGAAAAAGCGTATGAGATGTATTTGCGCACCTCGCGTTTAGACATTGACGATTACAATCACGAAGCACACGAAGGACTTCACATCACCTCTATGGCAGGCACTTGGATGTCGGTAACGATGGGATTTGGCGGTATGCGTGTGAAGAATGGAGAGTTGGTGTTTAATGGAACGCTTCCGGCGCAGTGGAAGAGCTATCGATTCAATGTGCTTTTCCGCGGAAAGCAATACAGTGTATTTGTAGACTCTTCTG
>CALCNZ010000149.1 GCA_937897625.1 uncultured Flavobacteriales bacterium | reverse complement strand
TTCCACAATTATTACCTGTATGATTTAGCTGGAAATTTATTGGCACAAACAAATGCTAGTTTTGAATTGCTTTCAATCTTGGGTGTAAGCGACGACAAGAAAATGATTTTCTTCGAAGGAACTGGAACCAACGCAACAGAGCGTCACCTTTACTCTGCTCCCACTTCAACATTGAAATTAACGGCTTTAACAAACGAAGCGGGCACTCACAGCACGAAGGTTTCTTCTTCTGGAAAATTCTTCATAGATCAATTCAGTTCGCTGACTGTTCCAAATCGCGTTTCTATTTCTACTTGTGGAAAAGGACCTTCAACTATTTTATTGAAGTCTGAAGATAAATTGAAAAACTATAACGTTGGAACCACTGAAATCTTCACCATTAACGCAAACAACGGAACTCCGCTGTATTGCAGATTGATTAAGCCGTCGAACTTCGATCCCGAAAAGAAATACCCTGTGGTGGTTTATGTTTACAACGGACCACATGTGCAATTAATTACCAATTCATATTTAGGCGGAAGCTCTTTGTGGATGAATTACCTCGCAGAGCAAGGTTACCTCATCTTCACGGTAGACGGACAAGGTTCTTCGCATCGCGGAAAAGAGTTCGAACAAATCATTCACCGCCAATTGGGCACACAAGAAATGGCAGATCAATTAGTCGGTGTGGAATGGTTGAAGAAGCAATCGTATGTAGATCCTGCACGCATGGCAGTGCACGGATGGAGCTTCGGTGGATTCATGACAACATCGTTAATGCTTCGTGCACCAGGAACATTCAAGGTAGGTGTAGCCGGCGGACCTGTAATCGATTGGCGCTTGTATGAGGTTATGTACACCGAGCGTTACATGGACACTCCGCAAGAGAATGCTGAAGGATTCGACACGAACAACTGCACCAAGCACGTTGACAAACTTCAAGGAAAGCTATTGATGATTCACGGAGCAGACGACAATGTTGTGGTTCTTCAACACAACATGCGCTTCTTGAAAGCGTGTGTAGACAAGAAGATTCCAGTAGACTTTTTCGTATACCCTGGACACGAGCACAACGTTCGTGGAAAAGACCGTGTACATCTCATGAATAAAATCATCACTTACATCACCGATAATTTATAATTTCGGCCCACTTATGAAAAACACTTCACTTACTGAAAAGCACATTGCGCTTGGAGCTAAAATGGTTCCATTCGCAGGTTACAATATGCCCGTTCAATATGCGGGATTAATTCAAGAGCACCATTGCGTAAGAAATGCAGTGGGCGTTTTCGATGTTAGTCACATGGGCGAGTTTTGGATTAGCGGACCGAAAGCGTTCGATCTTATCCAATACGCTACCTCGAATGATGTTTCGAAATTGTTCGACGGAAAGGTTCAATACAGCTGCATGCCGAATGCGACAGGTGGAATTGTTGACGATCTTTTGGTTTATCGCGTGAACGAAGAAATGTATTTGTTGGTAGTGAATGCCTCTAACATTGACAAAGATTGGAATCATCTTTCTGAATTGAACAAAGAGTTCGGAGCAACTATGGTGAACAAATCGGAAGAGACTTCGTTGTTGGCTGTTCAAGGACCAAAAGCCGCTGAGGCTCTGCAGTCGTTGACAGACATGACGTTGAGCGACATGGAATATTACACCTTCAAGATTGGAACCTTTGCTGGCGTTGAAAACGTGGTTGTTTCTACAACAGGATATACCGGAGCAGGTGGATTCGAGATTTATTTCCCGAATGAAAATGCCAACGAAATGTGGGACAAGATCTTTGCAGCAGGCGCGCCACAAGGCATTGAGCCTATTGGTTTGGGTGCTAGAGATACCTTACGTTTGGAAATGGGATTCTGTTTGTACGGAAACGATATCAACGATACGACTTCTCCGCTTGAAGCTGGATTGGGATGGATCACAAAGTTTAGTGCGCCTTTCTTGAATTCAGAAAACTTAAAAGCTCAGAAAGAAGCTGGAGTAACACGCAAACTTGTTGCTTTCGAAATGATCGACAGAGGAATTCCTCGTCACGATTATGAAATTGCCGATGCCAACGGAAACGTTGTGGGTGTTGTAACTAGCGGAACACAAAGTCCAAGCTTGGAAAAAGCAATAGGATTGGGTTATGTGCCTACAGCTATGAGCGCTCTAGGAACTGAAGTTTTTATTTTAGTGCGTGGAAAATCGTTGAAGGCCGTTGTGGTATCACTTCCCTTCTACAAAAAATAATTTCAATATATCTTGAAATGAAAATGCCCTCTTCGGAGGGCATTTTTGTTTTTATGAAGTTGGAATTACAATCCCAATTTAGTTTTCAATTCATCCTTTGAAAGGAAGCCCACATTTGAGAACTTCATTTCATTGTTAGAATAATATTTCAATGTTGGAAGTGCGTCTACGCCCAACTCTGCGGTAATGCTTGGATTTTGATCAACGTCAATCGAAATTATTTTCAAAGAAGGATTTTCTTTCGCCAATTCATCTAAAGATGGCTTCATCTTTCTGCAAGGTGCGCACCACTCCGCTGAAAAATCGACTAGAACATTTCCACTTGAAATTAAGATCTTGTATTCTTCAGAACTCATTCCACCGTTGGTGCTCACCTTTCCAGATACAACAGGAAGACCCGCAGATTTCCATTTCATTATTCCACCTTGAAGTTCATAGACCTCTTTGAATCCTTGTTTACGCATGGCAGCAGCCGCATTTGAACTTCTTCCTCCGCTTAGACAATAAACGAATACTGGGGCATTCTTGTCAATGGCATCAATTCTTCGTTGAAAATCATCGCTGTTCCAATCGGCTAACAAAGCGCCTTCAATGTATTCTTTCGAAAATTCACCAGCAGTTCGAACATCGAGCAAAACCGCATTGGGCGTAGATTTCAGCTTTTCTGAAAAAGTCTTTGCGTCTAAAACCGGATTACCACCGTTAGACGAACACGCGTTCAAAAAGAGCGGAACAAAAAGAAGTAAACTTAAATATCTCATTCGGCTAAAATAGCATTACAATTTCAAAATGTGTGTGATACGTGTTACAATGTCAGTTCATAGTACATTTGCACAATGAAGTTTTATTCTTTACTAACAGCTATTCTTCTTTCAGCGTTTTCTGGCTTTGGTCAATGCGTTGTCATAAATGAAGTCATGGTGAATGCTGCTGGAGCGTGCGACGGTTCATGCACTCCCAATACGGGTGAGTGGATTGAATTGTACAACAACTGCGCATTTGCTCAGAACATAGGATGTTATATTCTTTCAGACGGAGATTTCGCGATAACCCTTCCCGCAGGCACTACCATACCGGCAAATGGCTTTTTGGTTATTGGTTCATCGAATTCAGGAATTCCGGTAGACGTGAACATTGGAACATGTGGTTGCACCACTGGTCCGAATTCGCAAGTGGGAATCTTCACCAATAGCGCAGAGCAGCTGTTGTTCTTCGATAACGTCGGAACCATTATCGATGGCATTGTTTGGGGCGGAGGACAATGGAATCAGCAGACTTCTATCACCACCAATGCTCTTGGTGTTTGTCCAACCTTAACCGTTCCAATTCTTCCAGTCTTTCCTCAAATTCAATCGGTGCCTGCACAAGGAAGCAACGATGGACTAACCGTTTTCAGAAGTTGCGATGGCGTGAATCCGTGGGTATCAGGAACCTTGCCTCCCTCTCCCGGCGCTTCAAACAATTCAGATGTACCTGTTGTAGCGGCTTTCAGCCTTTCGGATAACAGTGTCTGCGTTGGTGACTGCGTTCAGGTAACAAATACCTCTGTTGGTAACCCTGGTTTTTGGACTTGGCTTGTTAATGGAACAGCTGACCCTTTGTTAGACAGCATTGCTCCTTCAATTTGTTTCACCGCTCCCGGTGTTTATTCGTATTCCCTTATTGCAAGTAACGGGTGTACCGCCGACACACTTATGGATGGTGCCACCGTGACTGTTATTCCATTAAGCACGTTGAACGTCACTCCGAATACAGATGCCGTAATCTGCGACAACACGCCTACGCTTTTTTCAACCACCAGTATTTGTAGCACTTATCAATGGCAATTGAACGGTGCGGATATACTTGGAGCAAATACAAATTCATTCAGTGCAAACGCCGATGGCGTTTATGGTCTTACTTGTCCGAATGATATTTGTGTTGCTCCAAGCGCCCCTGTTCAACTCGACTTCCAGAATTTTCAAATGAATCTCTCACCTTCTTCCACAACGTTGTGCATTGGAGAAACTCAAACCCTTACTTTGACCGAAGTATCTGATGGTCCTTCTGTAACCAATGATTGGACGCTAAATGGCACTCCGCTTTCCAATAGCAATGGAACAAGTTTTTTAGGTGTTGACATGGGAACATACCAAGTTGTTAGCACCAATGCCGATGGGTGCACTTTTACCACAACAGCGGAACTCATAAGCGCGAATAACAATCCGGTTATTACCATACAGAATCTCACACAATCGGGTTGTTGGGACGGACCAACAACGTTGAGCATTGATGCCAGCTATACCAACATCTCTTGGGACAACGGTTCGAATGCGTCGAGTATAGATTTGTTATCGAACGCTACGGTGAATGTATCGGCGTTAGACGTCAACGGCTGCGCGGCAACTGGAACATTTGCTTTAAATCTTCCAGAATGTGCGGCTTTGGTAATTCCGAATATTTTCAGTCCAACGAATGACAGTTTAAACGAAACGTTTCACTTGGTATTTTCTGCGGATGGAAGTACAACAGCGGTTGCTAATTATTCTATGCAGATCTTCAATCGTTGGGGAACATTAGTTTTCGAAACAACAGATCCGAATAACAACTGGAACGGCACCATTAACGGAAACGACGCAGCAACAGGTGTTTATTTTTATATTGTTGAAGCGAAATACGCGAACGGCGAATCTATTTTATTGCCCGAACAGCGCAGCGGATGGTTTCATTTGGTTCGTTAGAATCTGAAACTAGCACCTACACGCACTCCGAAATAATTGTAATATACGCCGTCTAGAACAGTGGCACCGGAAGCAGAAAGTCTTCCGTAATAACGCATGTAACTGTGGGCCAATAATGCGTGAATTTTTATCTGATCATTCACAATCAAAGACACTCCTGCTCCATCGTTCAAGTCCAAAGATCCAACACTTCCTTTGTGGTAAGCGATTCCGGTTGAAAGCATAACAAGCGGACTAATCTTTTTAGTGGGCATAACACGTGCGCGAAGGTCGAGCATGAATGGAACAGCAAAACCTATTTTATCTGAATAACCCATAGCACCAACGCCTATTCCAGCGAATGCCCAATTCTTGTAGCCGATTCCGTTCACCGAGTATACCCCACCATATGAGGAAGTATTCGCAACTGTTTTTTTATCAAATACAGGAGCCCCTGTCCAAGGATCATATACAGGAGAACCAGTGACAGGATCTAATCTAAGTTGTTCAATAGTGTATCCTCCAATTTTTCCAACGCCCAATCCAACTACCCCTTCATTCACTGATTCGAAATAGAAATCTCCGAAAATTTTATTGTCTGATTTGGATTCCGTTTTACTCCACAAAGAAGAAGATTCTTCTTTCGTTCCCGTTGGATTTTCTGTTTTTTTGTTGTTCGCATCAATGACAATGTACTCGATGTCCTTTACGGGCATTTCAACAATAACATTGGTCGAAATTTCAAGCGTAAAAGACTCTTGCGGCTTGTAACCTAGAATTCTTGCGGTGAGAACGTCGCCGTTTTTCAAATAAATTTTCGACTTATTGGTATCTTGTGAAAAGGATACCAGCGTTGATATGGAAAGTGCTAAGAGAAGTAGTATTTTTTTCATGACGCTAAAATAAGGGAATTGGATTTAATTATGCTTCACACTTATGATTTCCGGATAATCGCTTTTGAAGACAAACTTCGTCACCCCACAGAGCCACATTCTATCGGGCGCATCGGGATATTTTTCATTCAATCTTGTAACAGTGTACGTTCCTCCGCCAATGTGTTTGAGTAATAGATCTGGCGAAATCTCGTGCGTTTCGAAATTGGTAAATGTCACATTCACACGTTCCTTTCCTTTTGCGAAAACTTGGAGCATTGTGTCTGCACCAGCAACCATTTCCAAGTTGGCTCGTGGTCCTTGCCATTCCGGAAGATCTATATACCATCTGTCTCTTCTCGGTCCGAATAATCCAAGAATTGGAATTCCTGAAAGCTGCGTTGTTTCTTCCACACGATAAAAATCGTAGGTCTTAATTTGTTGTGTCATTTTAAATGGTATTAAAATTTCACACAAAGTTCCGATTCTGAGCAAGCGAAGTAAAGATTTGACAAGCTTGTAATATGGAATTTCCTAATTCCCTTTTCCTCTCTCTACCAATTCTGCAAAGACAAACACCGCTTCTTCATCCGTCTTCAAAAGCCTGTCGAAAGCCCATGAGATATCGGTTGCGTAACTGGTAAGATTATACAATCTGTTATCAACTGCTTCCGGATGAACTTGCGCATAATCCATGGGTATACTGGAAAACAGATGAAGACTTTCTCCCTCCATGTTCAATCGCAGAGTAACATCTGACATTCGGTCGTTAAACATTTGGGCCAAATGACACAATCTGTCATAAGCCTCTGGTACCAATGTATGCGTAAATGAAACATAAAAACATAAATGGTTCTTCCATTCAATTGAACAAATAATTTGATACCGATGACCATCCTCACAATCGAATCCCAGTTCAATATTCTTATTGTGCATGGCTATGCTGTATCGCAGTTTACGCTCATTCAATAAATCTATTAAATCGTTATGCACTCGGGTCGACGCCTTTCCCGGCGTCCAAAAGCGCCATGTGCGCTTCATGAATTTCATTACTTTTTTCATTCGTTTTTTCTTTGGTTTCTGAACTTTCAAATCGCCGAACTTAAAATCTCGAATGCGATCATGGTAGCGAGCTGCCTTATTCAACAAACCCCACAATCACACCGAAAGAAGAACCGCAATCCCATTGATTGTTTTGCGGACAGTACATTTCAGAAACACTGCCATCGAAATAAAGCGCGTTCAAGCAGTTGTTCTTCAACATGAATTCTGCTAACTGCTGAAAGGTGACAGCCTTAAGCGAAATACAGAAGAACACATCGCCGTTGGACTTGACTCCCACAGCATTTCTGATGTATGTGGAAGTACTCTTTTCAAATCCATCGTGTAACTTTCCGTTAATTAAAATCATGGGACCGGACTGTGTTGCGTAGCGAATATTTGAAGCGTTAAACTTTTCCGAAACTGTCACCTGAGCCTTGCCTTTATTGTCAATTGCGAATACACCATTCGGCTTCCAACAAAAATTATTATCTCCATTTTTTAAATTAATGGGTTGAATTTCTTTTCCTTGATCAATGTACAATCCTACCGGTTTAAACATCGGCGTATACATTCCTCCATTCATGGCAAAGACCAATTTCTTGCCTTGCTTTTCAACATGCTGCTTCACGTTCCAGATGTTCCAAAAACGATTGTTTGAATTGTCTTTGTAAAACATTTTTATGTTTCCAACCTCTGCGCTCGGTATTTCCACTACGGCGTAATTCTGTTCATTCTTGCAAATCACTTGCGCATTCACCTTCGTGCAAGGAACAGATATAAAAAAGAGACCAACAAGGGTAATTGCGAAATATTTCATTTCACAAATCTTTCGAAAAAGGACATCGTAACCAAAAGAAGTTTTCAGCATAAAACCCGACATGCAAATTCATGCCGAAAAACATTTTGTCAGTTGAACAACAATTTCAATTCACCACACTCACCCTTTCATTCCTGAAAAAATTATTTTTATTCACAGGGTCAATACTTGAAATGGACGTCAATGTTCATAAAATTTCCATCTAAAAAAAATTAATTCTACCGAATAATAAAATCTATTTTTATCGGAATAAAAGATTTTAATCTGAGTGAAAGATTTTTCACCCCGACTCATTTCACAATAAAATATAAGATGCAACTCACTCTCTTCACCATTGAACCGAAAGAAAAGGAACCCATGACACAGCGCGATGCATTCGTGCATTTCTTCAAGCGCATGGATCTTGAAATGATTGACCTTATTTTGGAAAGAGAGACCTACATGGAAATTCCCAAAGCAAAGTTTATTGGCCGATTGGAAAGAGCCTTTGACATGTTCAAGGGCTTCTCTGATCTGCATCTTAAAGAAAATCACGGAACCTGTCTTGGAAAAGAATGCGAACACTTTCTAGATCGAGCCATTGAGTTTGTGGGCAATCGATCGGGTTACCGCTTAGCGCTGGTATTGGTTGTGAAAGATGGAAAAATAGAGGACATTGCTGAATGTGCGAAATTCAGAGGGAAGAACTTTTCAATTGTTGATCGAAAGATGATCGTGTTAAGTTATATGAAGGATTGAGGAACTTCGTTATTCCTGCTGTGTAATTGAATTGTCGTTCTTCAAACTATAAACCTTCAGTTCTGCGCCAAAAAATAAAGATTCTGCCAAACGGAAGCCCACGGTTGGAAGATGCTTCTTGTTTTTTAAGTATCCATCCTGAATGTAATTGAAATTGGAGTTCTTCGCATAAATAGTTTCGTGGACGATGTAAAGTTTATCTTGATCTGGATTTCGATCTGAGAAAGAATTACCCTTGATAATTTGATACTTTCCGTAAGGATAATAGAACACCCCATAAATCTCATGCTGTACCATATTGAACTTGCTGTCTTTATCCATGGTGTATTCAGCCACGTTTCCAGCCATATCGTACAACCCCAATTCATTCGGAAATAATTGTCCAACTTCATGCGTCATTCCTTCTGAATTGGAACCGTTCCAGGCTACACTGTCCAAGCAATACCCTCCAGGAAAAGGGAAATGCTTACTCAAGTGTGCTCCTTTGGCGGCAT
>CALCNZ010000148.1 GCA_937897625.1 uncultured Flavobacteriales bacterium | reverse complement strand
CTGGTGATTATGCCAACAACCCTGTTCTTCAAGAGACGCCAGATCCAATTACGAAGGTAACCTGGGACAACTACGTGACCATGTCACCAACAGATGTTAAGCGATTGAATTTGAATTCATACATCGCTCAGGATGATCCAGCATCGGTTGTTAAAGTAACCATTAACGGAAAAACTGTAACGCTTCCGGTATGTCCAGCTCCGGGTCAAAAGCCAGGAACAATTGGAATTGCATTGGGTTACGGCCGTGGTGCGAACAACGAGAAAATTGGTAAAGCAGCTTTTCAAACAGCAGCGAATGGCGAATATGAATTGAATGAAAATGGAACGCCTAAGACTATTGGTCAAAATGCCTTCCAATTCGTTTCAACTTCTACCACGCGTCAATACATTGGAATTGCAACCTTAGAAGTTACCGAAGAGACTTACGAATTGGCTTCAACACAACTTCACAACACAGTAATGGGTCGTGATTCAGTTGTGAAAGAAACAGTTTTAGGAAAATATTTGGCAGAGAAGGAAGCAGAGAAAGGAACTGCATCTTGGAACATGGTTCCAACCTTACCTGTTCACGAAGACGTGAACGGAGATGGCAAGATTACTCCAGCAGATCGTAAGCCGGTTAGAGAATTTGATTTATATAGAGACCATCCTGTAGAAGGGGCTGGACACCGTTGGGGATTGACCATTGATTTGTCTTCATGTATCGGTTGCGGTTCTTGTATTACGGCTTGTCATACAGAGAACAACGTTCCTGTGGTAGGTAAAGACGAAGTTCGTCGTCACCGCGACATGCACTGGATGCGTATTGACCGTTATTTCTCTTCGGAATATCAATCAATTGAAATAGGTGAGACTTTAGAGAATACGAAAGAGGCAACAGGTAAAGGTGCAATTGGTGCGTACCGCGAAATGGAGAATCCAGAGGAGAATCCAAGCACGGTTCACATGCCAATGATGTGTCAGCACTGTAACCATGCTCCTTGTGAAACTGTTTGTCCGGTTGCTGCAACCACACACAGTAACGAAGGTTTGAATAACATGGCTTATAACCGTTGTATCGGTACTCGTTACTGCGCGAATAACTGTCCATATAAAGTTCGTCGCTTCAACTGGTTCAACTATGTAACCAACGATAAGTTTGCGAACTTCAACCCATCACAAGATGAAAGTCTTCGTTGGGTGTTGAATCCAGATGTTACTGTTCGTACCCGTGGGGTAATGGAGAAATGTAGCATGTGTCAACAACGTATCCAAGCTGGTAAGTTGCAGGCTAAGAAAGACGGAACTCCTGTTCAAGATGGATCAATCGTAACAGCCTGTGCTGAGGCTTGTCCTACACACGCTATCGTATTCGGTGATTTGAATGATTCAAAATCTGAGAACACAGAGCGTTCAAAGAACAACCGTTCATACCATTCATTAGAAGAAGTTGGAATTCAACCAAACGTATTCTACATGACAAAAGTTAGAAACATTGAAGAAACTGAAGCATAAGCCATGATAAAAGAAGCAGCTATTCGCAAACCCCTTATTCTTGGACACAAGTCTTACCACGACATTACGAATGATGTTGTTGGTCCAATTGAAGGCAAAGCTCCGCGCCAGTGGAAAATTGCTATCTCTATCGCTGCAGTTATTGCATTGTATGGAGTAGGGTCTATCATGTACCTGGTAGGTACGGGTATTGGAGCATGGGGATTGAACAAGACCGTTGGTTGGTCATGGGATATCACCAACTTCGTATGGTGGGTTGGTATTGGTCACGCGGGAACGTTGATTTCTGCAGTATTGTTACTTTTCCGTCAACGTTGGAGAATGGCGATTAACCGTTCTGCTGAGGCCATGACAATTTTTGCTGTATTGATGGCTGCTATTTTCCCTGTATTCCACATGGGACGTGTATGGCAGGCCTATTGGACACTTCCATTACCGAACCAATTTGGATCATTGTGGCCGAACTTTAACTCGGCATTGATGTGGGACGTATTTGCGATTTCGACTTATTTCTCTGTATCTCTTGTTTTCTGGTACATTGGTTTAATTCCTGACTTCGCTACCATTCGCGACCGTATGGTTAAGCCACGTGCGAAGAAGATTTATGGAATTCTTTCTTTCGGATGGTCGGGACGCGCTAAGCATTGGACACGTTTCGAAGAAGTGTCTTTGGTTCTTGCAGGTATTGCTACTCCGCTAGTATTCTCGGTTCACTCGATTGTATCGATGGACTTTGCAACCTCTGTTGTTCCTGGATGGCACGCAACAATCTTCCCTCCGTATTTCGTATCGGGAGCTGTATTCTCAGGATTTGCAATGGTATTAACGTTGTTGTTGATCATGAGAAAGACCATGCGTCTTGAGGCTTACATCAACATGGCTCATATCGAGTACATGAACATTGTAATTATCGTTACAGGTTCTATCGTGGGTGTTGCCTACTTAACGGAGTTGTTCATTTCTTGGTACAGTGGAGTTGAATATGAATCGTATGCATTCATCAACCGTTTCTCAGGACCTTATAGCTGGGCTTATTGGATGATGATGACATGTAACGTTATCTCTCCGCAGTTGTTCTGGTTCAAGAAAATACGTACCAGCTTAACAGCGACATTCTTGTTGTCTATTGTTGTGAACATTGGTATGTGGTTCGAGCGTTTTGTAATCATTGTGACTTCTATTCACCGTGATTATACGCCAGGAGCATGGGGTGAGTTCCACCCGAGTGTTACGGATATCGGAATGTTCGTTGGAACCATCGGAATTTTCTTCACTTTGTTCTTGTTGTTCGCGCGTTACTTCCCAGTGTTGGCATTGAACGAATTGAAGACAATCTTAAAAGTTTCGGGCGAAAGCTACAAGAACTCAGACAAACATTAAAAACTGAACGATTAAGGCAATGGCAAATAAAGTATTTCACGTTATGTATGACGACGACCAAAAGTTGTTGGATGCAGCTACGGCGTTGGTAAAACAAGGAATACAGGTGAAAGATGTATTTTCTCCTTTCCCTGTGCACGGATTAGATCCTATCATTGGAGTTAAGCGCACGCGCTTAGCAATTGCATCGTTCATGTATGCAACCACAGGAACCTTATTGGCAATTTTAGGGACATGGTATTTCATGATTCATGACTGGCCTATGAATATTGGTGGAAAGCCAAACTTCACTTGGATAGAAAATGCTCCGGCTTTCGTTCCTGTAATGTTTGAATTTTCTGTATTCTGTGGAGCGCACGGTATGGCAATAACTTACTTGTTGCGTAACGGAACACTTCCTGGAATGCCAGCCTCTAATCCAGATCCAAGAACTACAGATGATAAGTTTGTAATGGAAATTGTTACAGAAGATAATCACGCATTCTCTGTAACTGATTTGGAAGAAAAAATACGTGCAACTGAAGTTTTTGAATTAAGCATAAAGGACTGTTAAGATGAAGCGTCCCCTACTAAACACATTTTCGGCTATCACTGTAGCAATTGCATTTGCTTCTTGTGGTGTAGACACGAATTCACCTGGTGTGGAATACATGCCAGATATGTATCGCTCTCCAGCTTTGGAAGCCTACGTTGATTACGGATCAAACAAACACATGGATTGGACGCAGAGTCAGAAAGACGAAGCAGGAGTTCAATCGGTGTTGTCTCGCGTTCCCGCGAAGGGCAGTATTGCTTATGCAGGTGAAGACGCTATCTTCGGAATGCCTTACGCTTTGCCGAACGATACAACAGGTTATGCAAGAGCAGCGCGCGAAATTCATTCACCTTTGTTAGCGAGCAAAGTGAACATTGAAGAAGGAAAGCGTTTGTTCATGATTTTCTGTCAACATTGTCACGGTAAGGAAGGTCATGGTGATGGTGCAATCTCTAAGAATGGCCTTATTGCAGGTATTCCTGATTACTCAACTAAATTGAAAGATTTAGAAGAGGGAAAGATGTACCACACGCTTCAATATGGAAAAGGATTAATGGGGTCTCATGCTTCACAATTGAATCAGAAAGAGCGTTGGCAGATTTTGGAGTGGGTGAAATGTCTTCAGAAAGGCATTACTTCTCCAGAGTATGATGCGAAAGATATGTTAAAGGTTGCGGCTGAAGCTGCGGCAGATTCAACAACAAAATAAGAACTAGAAGGAATAACCTATGTCACAGGATAAATTACAATTCCAATTACCGTCGCAAACCAAAATGTGGACGACGGCATTGATGGCCATTGGCGGAGTATCTGCTCTGCTCGGATGGTTTGCCGACAAAACAGAGCATCACCAATACTGGTGGGCAATGTTGTTAATTAGCGGCTTTTTCTTCTTTGCGATCGCATTGGGAATTTTGTTCTTCTATGCTTTGCAGTATGCTGCCGAGGTAGCTTGGTCTGCTTTATTGAAGCGTTTGTTTGAAGCTATTTTTTCCTATATACCTTATGGATTGGCTGTTGTAGTGCTTGTGTTATTGGTTGGACAATTTCATGGTCATCACTTGTACCATTGGATGGATTCATCTGTTTATGATCCAGCAAGTGAAAATTATGACGAGGTGATTGCCGGTAAGCACGCATTTTTTACGCCTTGGTTCTTCTGGTTAAGAGTAGTGGCTTACGCAGCGGTTTTTGTTGGATTTGCACGTTATTTCCGCAAGTGGTCTTTGCAAGAAGATGCAATAGGCGGAACTGAAATCCATTTCAAAATGTATAAGAAGGGTGCAACATTCTTGGTTTTGTTCGCGGTATTCTCCTCTACAATGGCGTGGGATTGGTTAATGTCAATTGACACACACTGGTATAGCACCATGTACGGATGGTACATCTTCGCGGGCATGTGGGTAACAGCTATGACCATGGCAACGCTTATTTTAGTTTGGTTGCGCGGAAAAGGTTACTATGCAATGATGACTGAGTCACACATTCACGATATGGGAAAATGGATGTTTGCCATTTCAATGTTGTGGAGTTATTTGTGGTTCTGTCAATACATGTTGATTTGGTATTCAGACATTCCAGAAGAAATTACTTACTTCAAAGAACGTTATGACCACTATATGGTTGCCATGTGGGTTATTTTCTTTGTGAACTTTGCAGTACCGTTCTATTCATTAATTGCACGTGACGCGAAGCGCAATACGAAGTACTTGACTAGAGTAGGGGTTATTATTCTTATTGGTCACTTTGCAGATTTGTATTTGGCGGTTATTCCAGGAACCATTCACGGACATTTGTTGTGGGGATTTGGTGAAGGACACCATGCAAGTTTTGGCTGGTGGTTCGAAATTGGAATGTTACTTGGATTTTTAGGATTGTTCTTGCGTGTGGTATTGACCACATTAACCAAGGCTCCTCTTGTTCCGAAGAACCATCCTTTCCTACAAGAAAGCGAAAATCATCACATTTAATTGAAGCGTAAGAAAAAAAGATAGTCAAATGAAACTACTAATTCTTTTAGTTATCGTACTTGCAATCATTGCCATCGCGCAATTGACTAAAGTATATGAATTGAGCCGTTCGTTAAGAAAGAACAAAGAGGAGGAGATCTCTGCGGCCGACAATAAACTGAATGCTAACTTGATGTTAGTGTGGATGTTTTTATTCTTCTGTGGAACCGTATTTCTCTATGTAAGATATGGAGATTACCTTCCGGTTTCGGCTTCTGCACATGGCGTAGATGTGGACAAATTGATGAAAGTGAACATCTGGTTAATTACCATCGTGTTCTTCATTGTCAATTTCTTCTTGTTTTTCTTCGCCTGGAAATACCAATTTAAAAAAGGTAGAAAAGCTAAATTCTTCGCTCATGACAATCGTCTTGAGATGCTTTGGACCTTAGTTCCGGGTGTGGTTCTGGCCTTTATTATTGTTTACGGTTTAATTACTTGGAACAAAATCACAGGTCCAGCTTCTGCAGATGCTATTCAGATTGAGGTATACAGTCGTCAGTTTGACTGGACTGCTCGTTACCCTGGTGAAAACAAAACTTTCGGTTCTGCGAGCTACAATTTGATTAGCACATCGAATCCATTGGGATTGGTAACTGCTGAAGGAATACGCGCTAAACTGGACGAGTTGGATGCTCAAATTGAGAATGTAGAGCACCAATTGGAAGAGAATAAACTAATGCCATTATTGCCTGAAAGCTACGTTGCAACCTTGGAAGATAAGGTTAGTCGCTTGAAGCGCCACAAGCAACGTATCTCCGATATCGATGAAAACAGCGTTAACGGATTGAGTACTTGGGAAGCAGGAAATGACGACCGCCTTGTGAAAGGTGAGATGCATATTCCTGTGAACAAAGAAGTTGAATTGATTTTCCGCTCTCAAGATGTCATTCACTCGGCGTATTTGCCTCACTTCCGTGCACAAATGAACTGTGTACCAGGAGTTGCAACACGTTTGAAAATGACCCCAACAGTGACTACTGCAGAAATGCGTAAGATTACTGGAAACGATGGATTTAATTACATTCTTCTTTGTAACAAAGTTTGTGGTGCAGCTCACTTCAACATGCAAATGAAAGTTATTGTTGAGAGTGAAGCAGATTACAATGCATGGGTTGCAAAACAGAAAATGTTTAAAGCTCCTGAAGTGAAAGAAGTAGCTGATTCAACGTTGGCAAACGAACCTAAAAAAGACACTGTAGCCACAGCAATGGGCGGTAAATAAAAAAGATAATCATGGAAGCAACTGAAAATACGCACGCACAAGACCACGGTCATCACCACCACAAGGAGAGCTTCATATCGAAGTATGTGTTCTCGATGGATCATAAAATGATCTCTAAGCAATTCTTAGTTACAGCAATTGTAATGGGAATCGTGGCTGTAATGTTATCTATCTTCTTCCGTCTTCAATTGGGATGGCCAGGAGAGAAGTTTCAAATTTTAAACGCTTTCCTTGGTGACAAGTGGGCGCCAGATGGAATATTAGATCGTAACGCATACTTAGCTATGGTTACAATTCACGGAACAATCATGGTATTCTTCGTATTAACCGGAGGACTATCAGGAACATTTGCGAACCTACTTATTCCACTTCAAATCGGAGCTCGTGATATGGCTTCAGGTTTCTTAAACATGTTGTCTTACTGGTTCTTCGCTATTTCTAGCGTTATCATGTTGGCCTCATTGTTTGTTGAAGGTGGAGCTGCTTCAGGCGGTTGGACAATTTACCCACCACTTTCAGCATTGCCACAAGCAATGCCAGGTTCTGGAATGGGTATGACACTATGGTTAATCTCTATGGTGTTGTTCGTAGCCTCTTCACTTTTGGGCGGTTTGAACTATGTTGTAACAATCATTAACCTTCGTACCAAAGGAATGAAGATGACTCGTCTTCCTCTTACTGTATGGGCGTTATTCGTAACAGCGATCTTAGGTATTCTATCTTTCCCTGTATTGGTATCTGCGGTTGTTCTTCTATTGATGGACAGAAGCATGGGTACAGCATTTTACTTGTCCGACATCTTTATTCAAGGTGAAGCGTTAGACGTAACAGGTGGATCTCCGTTGTTGTTCCAACACTTATTCTGGTTCTTAGGTCACCCTGAGGTATACATTGTATTGTTGCCAGCTTTGGGTATCTCTTCAGAAGTTATTTCTACGAATTCAAGAAAACCAATCTTTGGTTACAAAGCCATGATCGGTTCTATCTTGGCAATCGGATTCTTATCGTTCATCGTTTGGGGACACCACATGTACATCACAGGAATGAATCCATTCTTAGGTTCGGTGTTCGTATTCACGACGTTGTTGATTGCGATTCCTTCTGCTGTTAAAGCGTTTAACTACATTACAACTTTATGGCAAGGAAATGTTCGTTTCACTCCAGCAATGTTGTTCAGTGTTGGTTTGGTAAGTACATTCGTTACTGGAGGTTTGACAGGTATCATCTTGGCTGACTCTGCGTTAGATGTGAACGTTCACGATACCTATTTCGTTGTGGCTCACTTCCACATTGTAATGGGTATGTCGGCTATTTTTGGAATGTTCGCTGGTGTTTATCACTGGTTCCCGAAGATGTACGGAAGAATGTTGAATACGAAATTGGGTTATGCGCATTTCTGGATGACCTTGGTTTGCGGATTCGGTGTATTCTTCCCGATGCACTTTATTGGAATGGCCGGCGCACCGCGTCGTTACTACAGCTATTCTGAATTTGAATTCTTAGATTGGGTTATGGATTTGAATCCATATATCAGCACATTCGCTATCATTGGTGGTGCAGCTCAAATCTTATTCTTGGTTAACTTCTTCCACAGTATATTCTATGGACAGAAAGCTTCACAAAACCCTTGGCAGTCGAATACATTGGAGTGGACAACCCCAGTGCAACACATTCACGGAAACTGGCCTGGAGCACTTCCTGAAGTTCACCGTTGGGCTTACGATTATTCGAACCCAGAACACGAAGAGGATTTTGTTCCTCAGGTGGTTCCAATGAAACCTGGAGAGCACGCTCATTAATGAACGATTTGAATAATATTAAAAATCCGTATCTTAGAACGATGCGGATTTTTTTTGTAATTATATTTAGTGTTGCAGGTTTAACGCTTTTAGCGCAGCCGATCAATCTTCAAGATTCTTTCAAAGGAGTTTTTAAGGAAAAGCCGAAGGCTACGGCGAAGTGGGACACATGGGGTACTTTCATCGGGGGAAGAACGTTTAATACCCAAGCGCTAAAAGCAGGCGCCGAGTTCAACGAAAAGCTTGTGCTAGGATTTGGTTACAACTGGCTGTCCAACGGTGTATACAGGAATGTAGAGTTAAATAAAGTTTCGCAACAATGTGAATTCGAGTTGCATTATTTCGGTCCGTATGCAGAATTTGATTTTTTTAAGAACGGACATTGGAAAGGAACTCTTCCTATTCAAATAGGATTTGGAAAAAGTTTTTTGAA
>CALCNZ010000147.1 GCA_937897625.1 uncultured Flavobacteriales bacterium | reverse complement strand
CATTCAGATTCCAATTAAATTTCGATTTTATGTCAACGATTTTTCAGTTAAATCGAACTGGCGAGCCTTCGGCGAAATCTCACCAGTTTATCGAATGTACAAGCTGAGTAACTCATCGAACAACCCACCTCAGATGCTCTTTTTAAATGCGAATGGGAATTACGAGTATCGCACCATTGACAATCAAAAATGGAATCGAATGGGTGTGGTGGTAGGTATTGGATTAGAGTTCAAAGTTTCAAAGCGATTGAACGCATTTGCTCAAGCCAATTGGAGTTTCCCTCCAGTAAACGCAATCTCGGCTTCGGGATTGAACTATTTCACGCAAAGCAGCAATGTGTTTTTGGGTATGAGAATTCTCATGGTCAAGGGCAAGTAATTTCAAATGGAATTCTTATATTCGTGCTATGCGCAATTCTATTGTTTTCGTATTTGTAACCTTGGTGTCTGTTGCCTCTGCTCAATTTCCCAATCCGAGCTTCGAGCTGCACACATCAATGCCGCAATTGCTGGGTGAATGGAACAAAATAGTAAGTTGGAACAATGCGGGCAGCGAGATTACTGGTCCAGACTATTACCATGCAGGAGCCAGCGCTGCTTGCGACATTCCCGAAACACCTTTCGGCTTGCTCAACGCGAAAAATGGAAATGCCATGGTAGGTATTGCATTTTGCGGAAGAAGCAATACGAACAAAAGAACTTACCTTCAGTGTCAGTTGGCCTCACCTTTAATTCGAGGAAAAAAATACAAGTTTTCTTTTTACATGGCTAACGGAACCTCCACGTTAACAAGTATTGCCGGTCTGGCTGTAGACCACATTGGAGTTTATTTGTCGGCTTTCGCTCCCGTTCAGACCAGTCAAGAGCCGCTCTATTTCGCGCCACAATTCTCGATTGACACGGTATTTTATTCCGAAAAATGGAAGGAAATAAGTTTTGAATATGTGCCGTTAATTGACAACGAGAAATTTTTCACGCTTGGCGTTTTTGGATCAGATTCAGATCGGAACATTGTCATTGAAAGCACGGGTAATCCAGAGTTGGGCTATTACTTCGTGGATAATTTTTCATGCGTTGAAATAGATGGAGATAATGTTCCAGATGAGAATGTGACCGAAAAAGCTCCGCCTTCGGAAAAAGTGAATTACGTCTTTGTTCCGAATTCGTTCACCCCAAACGGAGATGGGCAGAACGATGTTTTTACGCCCGTTGGCGAAGGTGGAAACATTGTGAGTGTTGAAGTTTTTTCTCGTTGGGGAGAGGTGATTTTTCAATCGAAGAACGTTGCAAATCCATCATGGGATGGGACAAGCGGAAAAACAACTTGTCCAGAGGGAACGTACTATTACGTTGTGAAATATAGAATACCCAAAACGGGCGAAGAGGGAAGTCAGTCTGGATATGTAACACTTCTGCGATAGTAGCAGTACCTTCGCAGCATGAAGGTTATTCAAGAAGTACCGCTTAAAGTTTCTCCTTTGGTTCAGGATTTATTGAACCAATCTGAAAATGTAAAATCATTTGTTTCTGATTTTTTCACTAAAGAAAACTGCATTTCCGCAGCCAAGAACAGGTTCTTTCCAGCAGCGAACAGAATAGTTTTATCTCAGCGATTATTCGCACAATACACGAACCTAACTCTGTCGGAAAGTTTAACGCATAACATTAATTCATTGAACGATGAATCAACGTTTACAGTTGTAACCGGACATCAGATTTGTGCAGCAGGTGGACCACTTTATTTGATCTACAAACTTTTTTCCGCCATTCGAATAACGCAAGAATTAAATGCCTCTCAAAAAGAATTTCATTTTGTTCCGGTCTACTGGATGGCTGCAGAGGATCACGACATTGAAGAAATTCGCCACTTTCATTGGAGCAATGAGAAAATCGAATTAGAATCGGCATTTGAAGGAATAGCAGGAGAACTTCCAACGGAAGAATTTCTTTTGTGGTTGAATGAAAGAAGAGCGGAAGGGAAATTCAATGAAATAGGTTTAAGTGAATTGTTTATTCAAGCCTATTCAAAAAATAATTTTGCCGAAGCAACCAGATTTTGGGTGAATGAATTACTGGGTGAATTTGGTTTGGTCTGCATAGACGGAAACGACAGTCATCTCAAGCATTTGGCCACTTCGCTTTTTGAAAAAGAAATTCAAGATCAATTTGTTTTTTCTGAAGTGTCAAAGGCAAACTCTGCCCTGGAAGAAGCGGGTTACAATCCGAACATTCAACCGCGCGAATTCAATTTGTTTTGGTTAATGGAAAATGGCGGTTTGAAAATTCGGAGAAGAATTGATAAAAACGGTTCTCAATTTCAAACGCACGGACACGACAGAAATTTCACCAAGGAAGAATTGTCGAATTCAATCGAAGAATTAAGTCCAAATGTATTGCTGCGTCCGCTTTACCAGGAAACCATTCTGCCGAACATTGTATACATCGGAGGCCCTTCAGAACTGGGCTATTGGCTTCAGTTGAAGAATGCTTTCGATGCTGCAAGCGTGCAAATGCCTTTGCTTGCACATCGAATTTCAATGGTGCTCATTCGAAAGAGAGATTTGGAATTTGTTTCGAAAAATGAATTGAACCTGTCAGAATTAGTTCAAGAGAATTTGCACGAGGCCCAGAAAAAAATGTTGGGAACCATGAATGTGAAATCCTTCGCAAATGAAATTTCAGAAACGGCTAAGAACTTTGAAAATTTGCGGAATTATATTTCTGAAATAGATGCATCACTGGTCGGTTGGTTAAGCGCTGAAGAAAAGAGGCAGTTCGATCAATGGAACAATATTGAACAGAAAATTAAGAAGGCCATCAAAAGCAAAGAAGAAGTAAAATTCAATCAGCTTGAAAAGTTCTTCGCATTTGCACACCCCAATCAAATTCAGCAAGAGCGTGTATTCTCTCTTTTATACGCCACAGAAATTTTCGGGTGGAATGAATTGAAAGAATTGCTAGAACAGCTAGATCCGTTCAAGCATTCAAGTACAATTGCAGGATAATAGCCGCGCTTACTTTATCGAGGTTTTCTTTTTTCTGACGTTGACTTTTGCGCATGCCTCCTTGGTAAAGTGCTTCTGCTGCAAGCTGACTGGTATTTCGCTCGTCTATTCGAACCAACTCAATAAGTGGAAATTCTTTTCTTAACCAATCGGCGAATTCATTTTGCTTAATCGTAATAGGAGCTTCTGAATCGTCGGCGTGGCGCGCTTCGCCCAAAACAAGTGTTGTAATTTTTTCCTTCGGAACCAATTGAATCAAATGTGCTTTCAGCTTTTCTGTTGGAACTGTTTCCAGCGGCGAAGCCACAATACGAAGACTATCAGTAATGGCCAAACCGGTGCGCTTTTCCCCAAAATCAATTCCCAATGCCTTTGACATGTTTTCGCTTATTTTTGACGAAATTATAGCAAAAGCATGTTACAGCATAAAGAGACCATCGAATTGGCTTGGGAGAACAGAGAATTATTGAAGAGTGAACAAACCCGAATGGCTATTCGGGAGATTATTGAAGCCATAGATAAAGGGAAATTACGCGTGGCTGAGCCTCTTGAGAACGGCGATTGGCAAGTAAACGATTGGGTGAAGAAAGCTGTAATCTTGTATTTCCCAATTCAAGAAATGAAAACCATTGAAGTAGGGCCGTTTGAATTTCATGATAAAATGGAATTGAAAAAAGACTATGCGGCGCAAGGCGTTCGTGTGGTTCCTCATGCAATTGCTCGCTACGGTGCGCACTTGGAAGCAGGTGTTATCATGATGCCTTCATATGTGAACATTGGCGCCTATGTTGGTGCTGGAACCATGGTGGACACTTGGGCTACAGTGGGTTCATGCGCACAAATTGGAAAGAATGTCCACTTAAGTGGAGGAGTTGGAATTGGCGGAGTATTAGAGCCCGTTCAAGCAGCTCCGGTAATTATTGAAGACGACTGTTTTATTGGTTCACGTTGTATTGTGGTGGAAGGAGTAAGAGTGCGTAAAGAGGCAGTACTTGGTGCGAACGTAGTATTGACTCAATCAACTAAAATTGTAGACGTAACTGGAAAAGAACCGATCATCTATATCGGAGAAGTTCCAGAGCGTTCAGTGGTTATACCGGGAAGTTACTCCAAACAATTTCCAGCAGGTGAATTTCAAGTTCCTTGTGCACTAATCATTGGCAAAAGAAAAGAAAGCACCGATCTAAAAACTTCCTTAAACACAGCGTTACGTGAATACAACGTAGCGGTATAATTCAATTACAAATGAAAAAAATCACACTTGTTCTTTTTGCCACATTGTTTGGCCTCGCTTCTATTGCTCAGAAATCGGCTCTTGATCGCGTCACGAATGCAGCATGCGATTGCATCAACGCTACTGAAATTCCAACGGATATGACCACAGAAGACGCAGAACTTTTCTTGGGTCAGTGCATGGCGCCTTCTATTATGGCGAACATGGATGCGCTCATGAAAGAGATGAAAATTAAAGAGTTCAATCAAGAATCTGGATATCAAATTGGAATTGAAGTTGGAAAGAAATTGGGCGCCACTTGTCCGAAATTCATTGAGCTCTCTTTGGTAATTGCGCGAAATGCCAACAATGAACAAGAGTCCGAGATAACTGAAGAAGAAGCGGCTGCAGTTGAAGCTGATTATGCAGAGGATGTTGCAGAAACAGGTTCAGTGGTAGGTAGATTTGTTCGTGAAGAAGGTGGGACGCAACGTTACATTGTCATAAATACAGAAGGAGTTGAAGAGAAATTTTGGTGGTTGTATTGGTTCGATGGTGCTGACGAAATTCAAGCAGATCCTTCAATCTATTTGAATAGAGAAGTATACGTGGAATACATGACCATTAATATGTTTGATGGTATATCAAGAAATTACATTCCAGTGAAGGTTTTACTCAGCGTCTTGTCTAACGAATAAAATGAAATTCCTCATTATCCAAACAGCGTTCATTGGCGATGTGGTTCTAGCAACCCCTATGGCCGAGGCTTTGGCGCAATTGGATAATTCAGAAGTTCATTTTTTGGTTCGAAAGGGAAACGAGACTTTGTTGGAAAACAATCCGTTCATTGATCGGGTTTGGATCTGGAACAAGCAGCAAAATAAGCTTCGAAATTTAGTTCAATTGGGAACTGAAATTCGAAAAGAAAAATTCGATTGTGTAATCAATCTGCAGCGTTTCGCTTCAACAGGTTTTCTCACATGGCGAAGCGGTGCGGCAAAGAAAATAGGCTTCGAGGAAAATCCTTTTTCGTTTTCTTTCAGTTCGAAGTTCAAACACGAAGTAAACAACGGGCTCCACGAAGTAAACAGAAATTTAGAATTGCTTCGCGAATTTGTTCCGGGAGATTTTCCTCCGCGGTTGTTTCCTTCAGTGAAAAATTTCGAGAAGGTAGCGGAATACAAAAGCCAGCCGTATGTGTGCGTGGCGCCTTCATCTGTTTGGTTTACCAAGCAATGGCCAAAGGCGAATTTCATTCAGTTGGTCACTGAATTATCCAAGAAATATCAGGTGTATTTACTCGGTGCGAAATCAGATTTTACCCTTTGCCAAGAAGTCATTGGAACGAACGAATTGAGTTGCACCAATCTATGTGGTCAATTTAATTTCTTAGAATCGGCAGCGCTTATGCGCGATGCAGCAATGAATTTTGTCAACGACAGTGCGCCCATGCATTTTGCTTCGGCCATGAACGCGCCTACTACGGCATTCTTTTGTTCCACCATTCCTGAATTCGGATTCGGTCCTCTTTCGGAAAGATCACGAATTATTGAAGCGGAAGAACAATTGGAATGCAGACCTTGCGGATTGCATGGAAAGAAGACTTGTCCACACGGACATTTCAAATGCGGAAACGCATCTCAAGAGAAAATTGAAATACTTGCGAAATGCTAGATTTATTCAAGCATTGGAAGGGTATTGCAGGGAAAAGAGTTGTGTTGATGGGCTCTTGTTTTTCAGACAATTTAATGCCTTATCTCCACTCAGAAGGCTACGAGGTAACTTCCAACGTCTTCGGCACATTGTTTCATCCCATTCCCATTTTTAACTGGTTGAAATATGCCTGTGCAAATGAAATCTCCGAAGATGAAATGCAACTCGTTTTTCATGAAGAAAAATGGAAATCCCTCATTGGAGGAAAAATGCTACGCGCCGAATCGAAAGAAGAGCTCAAACAAATAATATATTCGAATTTAGTTGAACTGCACAATTCGTTGAAGGCTTGCGATACACTGGTAATAACCTTAGGCACTGCGCATGCATGGATGCACAAGCATTTTGGATTGGTCGGGAATTGTCAGCGTCTGCCGCAACAAGAGTTTCAACAAGAAATTATTTCATTGAATGAAATGAGTTTTTCTGGGGAAGCATGCATTCGTTTATTGCAATTATTCAATCCTGAAATTCAAATTGTCTTTACAGTTTCTCCTGTAAAGCATTGGCGTATGGGTGTCGTTGAAAACGCTAGAACCAAAGCGCGATGCATAGAATTGGCTCATCACCTCTGTGAGAAATTTGCATTGAATTACTTCCCATCTTTCGAATATGTAACCGATGTTCTTCGCAACGACGATTATTATGAAGCAGACCGTTGTCATCCGAACGAACAAGCTATTCAAGCCGTAAGTCGTGCATTTTTAAGAAAAAAGTGATTATTGTTCGAAAACAGTTGAAAAAACAATGGGTTGCTAACATATAGGTAACACTGTAGATTTTAGTTTGTAGCGTTAAATCAATTGATATGAAAATTTCGAATTTATTTTCTTTTATGGTTCCAAAGAACGCGTTGTTCTTTGATTTGTTTTCAGAGGATACCGCTAACCTTTTGGCCCAGGCGAAGGTTTTTCATCATATGTTCCAACTTACAGACCAACAGCAAATTTCGATGTGCATTGGTCAGATTCGCGATTTCGAACAAAAGGGTGATGACATTACGCATCAAATTTTCATGGAGCTTTCAGAGAACTTCATTACGCCGTTTGATAGAGAAGACATTCACGCCCTAACTACAAGCATCGATGATATCGCAGATTACATCAATGGTTGTGCTACAAAGATTCAATTGTACAACGTGAAGGAATTTTCTAAAACCATGGTTTTAATGAGCGAGGTTTTATTGAAGCAAGTAACAGAAATAGACTCAGCAATTAAAGACATGCGCAACATGAAGAATGTTCAGCACGTTCGCGAGTCCATTGTTAAAATTAATTCGTTGGAAAATCAGGCAGATGATTTATTCGATGAAAGTATCGCTCGTCTTTTTGCAGAAGCGTCTGATCCTTTGGAATTAATTAAAACCAAAGAGGTACTCAGCAACTTAGAGATTGCCACAGATAAGTGCGAAGATGTTGCCAATGTTTTGGAATCAATTTTAGTTAAAAACTCTTAATTCATAATCGAATGGAGTATTCATACTTACTCATAGCGGTCATAGCATTAGCTCTGATATTTGACTTCATCAATGGATTTCACGATGCTGCGAATTCTATTGCAACCATTGTTTCAACTAAGGTTCTTACGCCGTTTCAAGCGGTAGTTTGGGCTGCGATGTTCAATTTCTTAGCGTTCTTTATCTTCAAGGACCACGCTGTTGCAAACACAATTGCAAAAACAGTTGATGTAAAGTATACGATGGAAGTTTCAGCCCTTCCTCTGATTACAGCCGGATTGCTATCTGCTATCATTTGGAGTTTGCTCACTTGGTTCTATGGCATTCCTTCATCATCTTCTCATACGCTCATTGGTGGTTTCGGAGGAGCTTTTCTTGCGGCTTATGGAATTGATGCTATCAACGTCGGCATTGTCATAGCAACGGCAATATTCATCATTGTGGCTCCAATTGCTGGTATGCTTATGTCATATCTCATCTCTGTATGGTTGCTGAATGCATTTAGAAAAGAGTTATACATGAAGCTAATAACTCTAAGTATAATTTTTGTTACATGTTATTTGGTAGGTAACGCATTGGAAACGGATATGAGTAAGATAAATGCTAACGGTAGTATTGGAATAGCTTGGTTAGACATTGCATTTTACGGTGGGAATTTCAAATGGATTTTGTTAGGATTCCTTGTAGTATCCTTAGGAATTTGCGCGTTATTCCTGAGTACCCTGAACAATTCAGGTTCTAACAGATTGTTCAAAAAA
>CALCNZ010000146.1 GCA_937897625.1 uncultured Flavobacteriales bacterium | reverse complement strand
CACGAACTATAGGGGCACGATGAAGGGTAATGCCGCATTCTTGTGGAAGATAATCGAAGATCCACATGTCGTGATTTCCAATGAACCAATGCACAGGAATTCCGCTGTCTGTGATTTCCGAAATCTTTCCAAGCAAGCGCGTGAATCCGCGCGGAACTGCGCGCTTGTATTCAAACCAAAAATCGAACACATCTCCAACCAAGAATATTTCGCTTGCGTCTGCCCTAGCCTCTTCAAGCCATTGCACGACTTTCTTTTCGCGCGCTAAACTTTCTTCGAAGTTCGGAGCACCGAGATGAAAGTCTGAAGCGAAATAGACTTTGTTCTTCATTTTATTTTCCAGCAATGCTTCTGATTAAAGCGAAAGGCTCTAGTCCAACGAGGTTAATGTTCATCATTACTCCGTTGAAGTATCCTGGTAATTGCGCTGCTTGAACTTTAGTGCTTCCGTATATTGGAAGAGTTAGACTCCAAACGTTTGGAATAATTTGCACCACTGCTGAAGTATTCCAATAGACGCCTTCCGCATTGATTTGCGGACATTGCGGGCTCCATGCATCGAGAATTGTTCCTTGCAACGAGATATTGAATTTTTCAATTGGAAGTTGAATTCCAACGGTGGTTGAAAGAAGTCTTTTTGTTGCTCCGACATTGCGAAGGTTCACTCCAAGATTTCCCATTCCATTTGCCACTTGCTCAGCCGCAAATCCTGTGTTTGCTCCTCTTCCGAAATACAAATTATCGAAAGCATAGTCGTAGGTACCTGAGATTCCTGACAATCCGAATGCTCCATTTTGGAATGCATTCAGAGCATCGTTGTTCGCTTGATATCCTGCGAAAGCTTTCACATAAAGATCACGCTTTTAGTTAACGAATACTTGAAGCGGTATTCTCCGCCTGCGCTGAGCAGTGTTCCCATTTGAGAAGAAGCATCGTTAATGTATGCCGCTTGCTGAAGCACGCGTCCGTTGATGTTTAACTCTTGACGAGGCCCCATTTTCTGTGACCAGTTCGCATCGAATTGAATGAATTCGCGGCTGTAATCTGATTTATACAATTGGTATTGGTAGGCCAATGACACATTGACAATGGTTCCTTTATTGAAATTCGTAGGTTTGTTTCGGAATGTATAC
>CALCNZ010000145.1 GCA_937897625.1 uncultured Flavobacteriales bacterium | reverse complement strand
AATTCCTCCTGCATAACCAGCACCTTCGCCGCAAGGAAAAAGATTTCTAATTTCAGGATGATTCAGTAATTCTTTGTCACGCGGAATTCTTACGGGTGATGAGGTACGCGTTTCGGGAGCTAGCAACAAGGCATTCGGTCCAGCGAAATTCGGCATCTTCGAATTGAAGTGCTGAAGTGCACCCATTAAACATTCTGAAATAAATTTCGGAAATAAATCACGAAGGTTTACCGAGGTAATTCCAGGACTGTATGAAGAGTCTGGAAGTGAGGTGCTTTTTTTATTGTAGATAAAATCGGTGGCGCGCTGAGCGGGTGCGAATTGATTTTCGCCGCCGAGGGCATAGGCCTTTTTTTCAATGTCTTGTTGAAGATGCATTCCTGCAAGCGGTCCGGAATAATTTAAATTTTCGAGATCACTCATTTTCACTTCCACAACAATGCCCGAGTTTGCCCACGGATTGTTGCGCTTACTCGGCGACCATCCGTTGGTTACAATTTCTTCTTGCGAAGTGGCGCACGGAGCAACGATTCCACCGGGACACATGCAGAAGGAATACACACCGTGATCGTTCACTTGTGTAACAATGGAATAGCTGGCAGGTGGAAGAAATTCTCCGCGGTCGTCGCATTTGTATTGAAGCTTGTCTATTGTGCGTTGGTCGTGTTCTATGCGAACGCCAATGGCAAAAGGCTTCGCTTCAATTGCAATTTTTTTATGGTGAAGCAATTTGAAAATATCACGTGCGCTGTGTCCAGTTGCCAGCAGAACGGAATCTGCTTGAAAGGAATTTCCCTTGGCTGTTTTGACTTCGTTAATGGAATCGCTTCCTAAATTGAAATCGACCAAACGTTCTTCGAAATGAATTTCTCCTCCGTTTGCCAAAATGCTTTCGCGCATGTTGGCAATAATTTGAGGGAGTTTGTTTGTCCCTACATGCGGATGACTTTCAGTAAGAATATTGTCATTTGCACCGAATTGCACCAGTGTTTCGAGAATGCGAACCACACTGCCTTTCTTTGTGCTTCGGGTGTATAGCTTACCGTCGCTGTAGGTTCCCGCTCCGCCTTCACCAAAGCAATAATTAGAGTCTTCGTTCACGGTGCCTTCACGCGTAATTCTTACGAGATCGCGTCTTCGGGCACGAACGTCTTTTCCACGTTCAATAATAATGGGTTTAATTCCCAATTCGAGAAGTCTTAAAGCGGCGAAGAGTCCGGCAGGACCGGCACCAATAATTATTGCAGAGCCCTTGGTTTCATGTTGAAATTGTCGTTGATGAACAGCGGGGAATTCTTCGTTTGATGCGATTACAGAAATTCGAAGATTAACAACTACGTTGCGTTTGCGGGCGTCAATCGATTTTTTATCGATACGCCATTTAAAAGAAAGAGGAGATAAATTCAGATTGAACTGAATTTTCTCCTCTAAAAATTTGAAGTCGGCCGATTGGGCAGGACTTACTTGAAGTTCAATGGTATTCATGCTGTTGGTCTATTCAACCAAAAAAGATGATTAATAAAAAAAATTAGGCTTTTGCAGTTTTAACAGCTTTCGCTTTTACTGAGCCCGGCTTTCTTCCACGCTTTTTCAAAACTTTTGGAGCTGCAGGTGCAGCAGAAGCTACGGGAGCAGAGGCAACAGCCGTGTTGTTCTCTTTTTTAGGACCGGTCTTTTTTGCACCAGGTTTGTTCTTAGAACCCTTTGGGCGACCACGTCCATCTTTTCCTGAAGACGATTTAGGGTTGCCAGATTTGTCTAGAATAGATGCAATTTTAGCTGTGATTTTAACTTTTCTACCACGGCCAGTTTGAAGTGAGGCAATTAGGTTAGCTGCGTCTACCAAGGAATTAAGTTCTTTCTCGCGACGAGCTATCTCTTGTTTAATTTCGTTTAATAGTTTCATAAAAATAAATTTTTATTTAAAGTGTTTTGCGAAAATATCGCGCGAATTTAATTTTAAATCCTAACACAATGTTAAAAAATGCAAAGAAAATTTTAAGAGTCCTTCATTCGGATTACTTTAGCCATCCAATTTGAGCACTATGAAATTCAATAAAAAGAATATTTTCGGCTTTTCAAGAGAGGAATATCGCGAAATGTTAAAAGAAAAAGGTCTTGACTATCTTTTAGCGCCGTTGTAAAATATATCAAGACTTTTTCTTTTTT
>CALCNZ010000144.1 GCA_937897625.1 uncultured Flavobacteriales bacterium | reverse complement strand
GGCTCCGTTCACATAGCGCTCTACCTCATCTAAGGCAGATAACTGAATGTTTATTTTACTCAACTCCGCATCTTGCTCTTGCACACTACTGAGGAACATACTGCTTTGAGCACTGAGATCAAAAATATTGTTAGCCGATTTGAATTGTTCGATACGAGATTCAACGGAATCCAATTCATCCGTCACCACAGCCAAGCGATTTTCAATGAAGTTCAAGGTGTATTCCGCAATGAGGCGTTTGTCTTTCACGCTGGCTTGGGTATAGGCATCGAGTATGGCCTGCAAAGACGTCTCGGCCAACTTAGGGTCTAAAGCGGTAATGGATAAATCAATTACACTAGCCTGCTTGCTCGTGGCTTCGGCTTTGAAACCTCCTGCCAAAGCGCCCGCTTCGGAATCCAAAGAGCGCGTGCGTAAAGAGAAGTTTTCGTTTTTAACGCTTGAAATTTCAGCGTCGTTAATGAACAGCATTAGCGGGGTATTTAACCCTTCGTTAATGACAATAGAATCTTTCAGTGGGTAGTGATTGTTTCCAAAAACGATTTCAGAATCGGTAACGGAAAATTCTTTCGATGCCCCTTTGAGCGAATCGGGATTCAGGGGTTGAAAGCGAATGGGGAAATTGGGTTGTATTCGATCGGTGACACGACCATTGCTGTAAACTGTAATGTAAGAATTCGCCTTGATTGCAGCTTCTTTAAGAATGGAGCGCGATTGAATTATAACAATTTCGTTATCCACATTGGTCTTGGTACCAAATGCATCGAGCTGATTCAACACGTTATTTGCACGTCCGAATCCCGTTTTTGAATCGTCTTTCACCAACAACTTCGCATTGGCTTGATATACTGCAGGCGTGTAGCGCAAATAGACGAAAGCACCTGTGAATGCTAGGGCTAGCCCTAAAACAAACAAAGGCCAAAAGGCCAAGACGGTTTCTTTGATCTCTGAAACCAGGTTAACTTCTCTTTCTTGTACTTCGTTCTCGACCATGGTTACTTCACAATTTGGTTAAAGATGACTAAGAAAATAGAAGCAGAACTAATGATGGTGGGCCACACTTGGAAGAAGGTCGTGTTGGTGTTCACCTTGGTTTTGTTGGGTTGCACGTATAAAAGGTCTCCGCTTTGCAACCAATAATATTGTGAAGAAAGTAGAGACTTATCGTACAAACTCAAACGCACCGTTTCTTTTCCTTGAGGCGTTTCGCGCACCAACAAGATGTTCTCGCGTTGAGCGAAAATGGTTAGGTCCCCCGCTTGCGCCAAGGCCTGCAGAATGTTCATGCGATCGTAAGGAATTTGAACAATACCAGGATGAGCAACCTCGCCAATAACAGTTACCCGAAAATTCAGACGCCTTACTGTAACGGCCGGATCTTTCACATAATCGGTCAAAACTACCTCTAATTGGTTGGCAACAACACTCATGGGCTTTCCCGCCACTTTCATTTTTCCAATTTTCGGAAATTCTATTTCTCCGTTGGCATCTACCAAGTATCCCATCACTGGACTCACCATTCCGCCTTGCATCATTCCACCTCCTTGCGCTCCACCGAAGTTAGCGGCATTAATGAGCGCGTTTAGTTCAACACTTGGTGAAGTAAGCACAATGCTCAATTGATCTCCGATAGAAATGGTTGGATTTGAAGCGGTGCTATCGATGGCTTGATCGGCAATTTTTTCGTTGCCGGCGTCGCGGAGGTAATAAAAATCTTCAGGGGAGGCACAAGAGGCAAGAAAAAGTATACTAACTGTATAAAAAAGCAGGCGAATCCGCATATTTTCCCGTTTATGTAAGTCGCGAAGGTAGTGATTTTTTTGGAGAAAACCATGCAACAGAGGGGCGTAGACGTTAAGAAAAGGTTAACACTCACTTTGTGATCAATCACCTTTGGTGATCAATCATCTTCGATGATCAATCCTTCGGATCAATCGCGGGGTGATAAAACCTCCGGTTCGTCCTTCGGACCTAACTCGCTGCGATGAAAGCAGCCTTGTTCTGCTTTGAATCACGTAAATAAACTCTTTGCTCTGCTCCTTCACTCACATAATTTTCAAAATCAATTCGGTCTATCCAGAAGCCTGAATCGACTCCGAATACTTTTAATCTCTGCGCTTCTTCCCTTTTGAACTGCTTCGTGTTTTTAGCAATAACGCTTGTTTCCTG
>CALCNZ010000143.1 GCA_937897625.1 uncultured Flavobacteriales bacterium | reverse complement strand
AAATCGTTCTTTGTTTCCCTTCCCCACAATTCGTAAAAGTTGATCACTTGTGCGCATCTGAGAAATTTTAAGGTCGGTTAATTCACTTACACGAAGCCCACAACTGTAGAGCGTCTCGAGGATCGCTCTATTTCTAGTTCCTTCGGGTTTGCTTAAATCGCTATGTTCAATAATGGAAACCACCTCGTCAATACTCAAAACATCCGGTAGCTTGCGAGAAGTGCGTGGCATTTCAATAAACTCCATCGGGTCAATCGATATGAGGTTCTCTAAGATTAAATAGGAAAAGAATCCCTTCAGTCCTGAAATAATGCGAGCTTGCGAAGTGGCCTCAAGGCCTAATTCATGAAGAAATTTTAGAAAAGAAGTTATTGTTTCATGAGTAATTGAACTTACCGAAATGCTTTCAGTGAAGTTCTCGAGTTTCGTTACGTCTTTCAAATAAGCCGAACGCGTGGCCTCTGCCAAGGATTTTTCCAAGCGCAGATAAATATCAAATCCTTTTTTTAGCCCAGCCCAACTCATTGCACGAAGATAGACAAAACGAAAAACCCTCGCGAACGAGGGTTTTTCAGACTAATTACCTAAACAAATTCTAATTAACCAAAACTACTGGTAACCGTTGTTACTCGGCAGTATACTTAAATATTGTAATGTGCATAGCACGTAGATTCACAATCTCTAAGCGTTCTTAGACATGACAAACTTATATCGGCTTTCAAGACGAAGTAAATTTGGTTTTTCGACTTATAAACAGGGGAATGTGAAACGGGACTTGTATTTTTAGAAAATTCATGTATATTTGCACTCGTTTTAACAAAGAATACAGAATATGAAACCAGGAATACACCCAGATAGCTACCGCTTGGTAGTTTTCAAAGATATGTCTAACGAGCACGCTTTCTTAGGAAAGAGCACTTGTAATTCGAAAGAAACCATCATGTGGGAAGATGGAAATGAATATCCTGTAATCAAATTAGAGATTACATCAGCTTCACATCCGTTCTACACAGGTAAGATGCAATTAGTAGATACTGCAGGTCGTATTGACAAGTTCAAGACGCGCTATGCAAAATTTGAGAAAAAATAATAATCATCACCGCTTACAAAGAAAAGCCACTCAAACGAGTGGCTTTTTTTTTTACTCAGTCTTCTAAAAACCATGTACTTTTGTACTCCGTATGAAAAACGTCGAAACAGCCCATCAATTGCTTCATTCAGCATTGAAGAATGTCTTTCAAAATAACTTCCAAATGGAAGTTTCTGACAGTGAAATTCAAATTCAGAAAACACGCAAAGAATTCGAAGGAGATTTAACTGTTGTTACGTTTCCTTGGGTGAAGAAAATGGGAAAGTCTCCGGAAGAAGTTGGGCAAGCCATAGGCGAGGGGCTTCAAAAAGAGATTCCAGCTATCGAGCGTTTCAATGTTGTGAAAGGTTTTTTAAATCTTCATTTCAATGATTCATTTTGGGGAGGTCAATTTCAAAATGTAACACATCTTGAAAATTTTGGTCTGGCAGCTGCGAATTCTAAACCAAGAATAATGGTTGAATATGCTTCACCAAACACCAATAAACCGCTTCACTTAGGACATCTTCGAAATATATTCCTCGGATATTCAGTTTCTGAAATTTTCAAGGCGAACGGTCATTCGGTTACGAAGGTTCAAGTGATCAACGACCGCGGAATTCACATCTGCAAAAGCATGATTGCTTGGCTCGAGTCGGGCTCCAATGAAACACCAGAGTCGTCAGGAATGAAAGGCGATAAGTTGGTCGGAAAGTATTATGTAGAGTATGATAAGAAGTTCAAGGCGCAAGTGGCCGAACTGGTTGCTTCAGGATTAAGCAAAGAAGATGCAGAAGTGCAAGCGCCTATAGCTGTTGGTGCACGAGAGATGTTGTTGAAATGGGAAAACAAAGACGAAGAAACAATTGCCTTGTGGTCGAAAATGAACGGATGGGTGTATGCCGGATTCGATGTGACCTACAAGACCATGGGTGTTGATTTCGATAAGTTGTATTATGAAAGCGATACCTATATTTTAGGAAGAGACGAAGTGATGAAGGGATTGGAAAACGGTGTGTTTTTCAAGAAGGAAGATGGAAGTATTTGGATCGACTTAACAGGTGAAGGGTTAGATGAAAAGGTAGTTCTTCGTAAGGATG
>CALCNZ010000142.1 GCA_937897625.1 uncultured Flavobacteriales bacterium | reverse complement strand
TGAAAGGCTGAACTTGTGTGTCCAGAAGGAAACGATAAACTTCCTGCCTCAGTCTTCTTGTAAATCAAATCGCCATGCGACGCAAACGGACGTGGTCTCTCGATTCCGTATTTCATTGCAACAGTAATGAAGCCATTCAAAGCCAGACCTCCGGCCATGCCCACAAACTGTCTTTTAATCACTTCATCTTTTCTTAAAAAGCCTACACCTCCCACGACAAGGGGAGTTCCAACTGTAACGTAAGTAATGCTGTTCGTGTAGGCTTCCCAAAAGCGATCCGATTTTTCAGGACCGCCATTTATCTTCGCCAAGAGATTCAAATCCCAAGCGGCTTGACCATTCGACCTAAAACAAAAAAGCACCAAGAGCAAAACGAGCGCTTGGTGCTTTATAGAATTTTTTATCATCAATTCTCTGGTTTCACAGTCGCAGAAAGGTACTCTCTGTTCATGCGAGCAATGTTTTCAATGCTAATGTTCTTCGGACATTGAACTTCGCATGCACCAATGTTGCTGCAATTTCCAAATCCTTCTTCATCCATTGTTTTCACCATATTCAACACACGCTCTTTGCGCTCTGGATGTCCTTGTGGTAACAAAGCGAATTGAGAAACTTTCGCACTTACGAATAACATAGCCGAGCTGTTCGGACAAGTTGCAACGCACGCACCGCAACCAATGCAGGTTGCAGCATCGAATGCTTTGTCTGCATCGTCCTTCGGAATTGGAATTGCATTCGCATCCATTGTTCTTCCTGAAGTATTCACAGAAACGAATCCACCCGATTGAATAATACGGTCGAATGCTGCGCGATCTACCATTAAGTCTTTCACCACAGGGAAGCCTTCAGCTCTCCACGGTTCAATATAAATAGTATCTCCGTCCTTGAATGAACGCATGTGCAATTGACACGTGGTAACACCGCGGTTTGGACCGTGAGCTTCCCCGTTAATGAACATACTGCACATTCCGCAAATACCTTCACGGCAATCGTGGTCGAATGCAATAGCATCTTCTCCCTTGCGAATAATTTGCTCATTCAACATGTCGATCATTTCTAAGAAAGACATATCCGGAGATACACCGCCCAATTGGTAGGTCTCCATTTTTCCAGCAGCAGTGCTGTTGGACTGACGCCAAACTTTTAGCGTAAGGTTCATGTTTCCGTTGCTCATCTTATTTGTATGATCGTTGTTGAACTTTAATATTTTCGTAAATCAAATCTTCCTTGTTCATCCTAGGAGCCGAAGGATCACCTGTAAACTCCCAAGCTGCAACATAGCTATACTTGTCATCTACACGCAAAGCTTCCCCTTCTTCCGTTTGGAACTCTTCACGGAAGTGACCGCCGCATGATTCGTTGCGCTCCAATGCATCAATACACATGAGCTCACCCAATTCAATGAAGTCGGCAACACGTGTTGCTTTTTCCAATTCAGTATTTACGCCAATCATTCCTCCTGGAACTTTCACGTTCTTGTAGAATTCTTCACGAATCTTGCGAATCTCTGAAATAGCGAATTCCAATCCTTCCTTGTTACGCGCCATTCCACAATAGTCCCAAATGATCTTACCCAATTTCTTGTGGTACGTATCTACTGTTTCGGTTCCCGTTGTCTTGAATAAACCTTCCAATCTTTCTCTAACAGCTTTTTCTGCTTCAACGAATTCAGGAGTTTTGGTTGAAATAGCACCGGTGCTAATTTCATCAGCCAAATAATTTCCTATTGTATATGGAAGTACAAAATATCCGTCTGCCAATCCCTGCATTAACGCCGATGCACCTAAACGGTTAGCACCGTGATCGCTGAAGTTCGCTTCGCCACATGCATAACAACCCGTTACAGTAGTCATTAATTCATAATCTACCCAAAGACCACCCATTGTATAGTGAACAGCTGGATAAATCATCATAGGCGTCTTATACGGATTCTCAGCTACGATTTGCTCGTACATCTGAAATAAGTTTCCGTATTTCTCTTCAACCACCTTCGTTCCCAATTCACGTATTTGATCTTCTGTAGGGTTGTGAACACCTTGAACCGTAGCAGCAGTTTTACCGTAACGCATAATTGCTGCAGCAAAATCCAAGTAAACCGCTTCACCCGTTGCATTCACTCCAAAACCTGCATCGCAGCGCTCTTTAGCAGCGCGAGAAGCAACATCGCGAGGAACCAAATTTCCGAACGCTGGGTAACGACGCTCTAAATAATAATCACGGCGTTCTTCAGGAAGATCGGTTGGTTTTAATTTCTTCGCGCGAATGGCTTCCGCATCTTCTTTATGAAGTGGAACCCAAATACGTCCATCGTTACGCAACGACTCAGACATCAAGGTCAATTTAGACTGATGGTCTCCACTTACTGGAATACAGGTTGGGTGAATCTGAGTGAAGCAAGCATTTGCAAAGGCAGCACCTTTGCGGTGTGCGCGCCATGCCGCTGTAACATTCGATCCCATTGCATTGGTTGAAAGGAAGAACACGTTTCCGTATCCACCTGTACACAAAACAACTGCATGACCACTGTGACTTTCGATTTCACCCGTAATCATATTACGCGCAATAATTCCTCTCGCCTTTCCATCAACAATAACCAGATCCATCATTTCATGGCGGTTATACAACTTCACACTACCCTTACCAATCTGACGACTTAACGCTGAGTATGCACCCAACAAAAGTTGTTGTCCTGTTTGTCCTTTCGCGTAGAACGTACGAGAAACTTGTGTTCCCCCGAAAGAACGATTGTCCAATAACCCGCCGTAATCGCGAGCAAATGGAACACCTTGCGCTACACATTGGTCAATGATGCTCGCGCTTACTTCAGCCAAACGATGAACGTTCGCTTCACGTGCGCGGTAGTCACCACCTTTTATGGTATCGTAGAACAAACGATAAGTGCTATCGCCATCGTTCATATAATTCTTTGCCGCGTTAATACCACCTTGCGCAGCAATCGAATGCGCACGGCGCGGACTATCTTGAAAGCAAAACGCCTTCACCTTGTAGCCCATTTCCGCTAATGAAGCAGCTGCAGAAGAACCAGCCAAACCGGTTCCTACAACGATCACTTCAATGTTTCGCTTGTTCGAAGGATTCACCAAACGAACTGAATTTTTATACTTGGTCCACTTTTGATCAAGAGGCCCTTCTGGAATTTTACCGTCTAACTTCATTGGAAGTAATTTTTAATCCGAATTATTTAACCCAACCGAGGTACATCGCAACTGGCATAGATGCGAACAAAATTGAAATCACAATTGAAAATACTGAACCAGCTAATTCAATGGTTGAAGCATATTTTCTGTGGTTCAATCCCAACGACTGAAACGCGCTTCTGAAACCATGAAACAGATGCCAGAACAAAGAGAAACATCCAAGCAAGTAAATAACCACTGCCA
>CALCNZ010000141.1 GCA_937897625.1 uncultured Flavobacteriales bacterium | reverse complement strand
AGAGTTTGCTTCTTCGAATTCATAAAAACGTTGATTAATATCCACAAAAGTAATTCAAGTGTAGATAATAAACAACAAATTAAAGTTGCTTAGACGGTTATTCGAAGGGAAGCTGTTTACTTCCCGATACAAAACTTCCCAAAAATCGAATGCAAAATATCATCCGCCGAGATACTCCCCGTGATTTCAGAAAGATGGTACAAGGTCTTGCGGATGTCTACTGTGAGAAGGTCGGATGGGACGCCGAGAGTCATGCCGTTTAAGACTTCTTCGAGCGATAGAGAGGCGAGTCGCAACGATTCGAAATGACGCGCATTCGTAACCACCGTGTCGCTTTCATTCAACAATGGAGCGAAGCTTTCCACCAACCAACTGCGTAATTCTTCGATGCCTTCACCCGACTTCGCCGAGATATTCATACTGCTTCCATCAACCTTCAATTCGAAATTTGGATTGGCATCTATTTTATTGAAGACTACCAACACACGAGCATCTTGACGAGCCTTCGCGTGAATGGAGGCTAACATTTCATTCAATGTGGCTTGAGAAGTATTCGACACATCTACCAACAACAAAACCAGCTGCGCCAAGCCCACTTTCTCCATGCTGCGCGCAATACCCAACTGCTCTATCGTATCCGTTGTCTCGCGAATTCCAGCCGTGTCGATAAATCGAAACTGAATCCCTTCCACATTCAACACTTCTTCCACCGTGTCACGCGTGGTTCCCGCAATGTCGCTCACAATCGCGCGCTCTTCATTCAACAACGCATTCAACAATGTAGACTTACCCGCATTCGGTGCACCCACAATGGCAACCGGAACACCGTTCTTAATGGCATTTCCCAATTGAAAACTATCGCGAAGTTGAACAACCACTTTTAAAATTTCATTCAATAAATTCAACAACTGCGTGCGATCGGCAAACTCCACATCTTCTTCCGAAAAATCCAATTCCAATTCCAACAATGAAGCGAAATGAATCAAGCGTTCACGTAACGCATCAATCTCCTTCGAGAATCCTCCGCGCATCTGATGTACCGCCTGTTTGTGCGCCGCAGCACTCTCGGAAGCAATCACATCTCCAACAGCTTCTGCCCTGCTCAAATCCATTCTTCCGTTCAAGTATGCACGCATGGTGTACTCGCCTGCTGTGGCCATTCGACACCCGTTTTCCTGAAGCAATTGCAACATACGTTGCTGCACATAGCGCGAACCGTGACAAGCAATTTCAACCACGTCTTCACCCGTGAAACTGTGAGGACCTTGAAACAAGGTCACCACCACTTCATCCAGAATTTCATTCCCGTCATACACACATCCGAAAAGCGCTTTGCGTTTTTGTTCGGGTTGAAGGGGCTTCGAAAACAGTTTGCTCACTATTTCCCAGGCCGACTTGCCGCTTACGCGAACCACCGCAATACCGCCTATTCCTTGCGGTGTAGACAGGGCGCAAATGGTCTCTTCTCTTGAAATTGCATTCATGTTCTGCAAAAATGAGAAACAATCCGCAACAGAACGACTAATCTTTCCAAATTATGACTAATTTCGCCCGAGCAAAAAATATATCCTCATGGGCGTTTTAGTAAGCAAAGATTCGAAAGTAATTGTTCAAGGTTTCACAGGAAGTGAAGGAACATTCCACGCAACACAAATGATTGAATACGGAACCAACGTGGTTGGTGGTGTTACACCAAACAAAGGTGGACAAACACACTTAGACCGTCCGGTATTCAACACAGTAGCCGATGCTGTTACAGCAACAGGTGCTGATGTGACTATTATTTTCGTGCCACCCGCATTTGCTGCTGACGCTATCATGGAAGCTGCTGCTGCAGGAATTAAAGTAATTGTTACAATTACGGAAGGTATTCCGGTTGCAGACATGGTGAAAGCAAAAATCTACGCAACCGATCGCGGTGCAACCCTTATAGGTCCGAACTGCCCTGGCATCATTACCGCTGGCGAAGCGAAAGTGGGTATCATGCCTGGTTTCGTTTTCAAGAAAGGAAATGTGGGTATCGTTTCTAAATCAGGAACTTTGACTTACGAAGCTGCTGACCAAGTGGCGAAAGCAGGTTTAGGCGTAACCACAGCAATCGGAATTGGTGGTGACCCAATCATTGGAACAACCACCTTAGAAGCAGTACAATTGTTAATGAACGACCCTGAAACTCACGGTATCATTATGATTGGTGAAATTGGTGGTGAATTAGAGCCGAAGGCTGCGATGTGGATCAAAGAACACGGCACCAAGCCTGTTGTAGGATTCATCGCTGGTGAGACAGCTCCTAAAGGAAGAACAATGGGCCACGCCGGTGCAATTGTATCTGGAGAAAACGAAAGTGCTTCTGCTAAAAAGCGTATCATGCGCGAATGCGGCATTCATGTAGTAGACTCTCCAGCTGAGATTGGCGCTAAAATGGCGGAAGTTCTAAAGAAGTAACATTTCCGATTCTTTTCTCGTAAAGAATTTCAGAATACCTTAAATTGGCTAATATGAAATTCTGTATCATTGGTGGTGGTGTGTCTGGAGCGTTGCTGAATCGTACGCTAACAGAACTTAATCACGATCTTACTGTGTTCGATAAATCTTCGTTTCAGATGCGAAGCGGATTCGGATTTTTATTACTCCCCAATGGCATTGCCGGATTAAAAGAACTTGGTGTTTGGAAAGACGTTGAACCCTATTGCCTGCGCATTCGAAAAGTAAATTTCATCAACACAAGCGGCGACCTTACCAATCAAATAGATTTTGAAGAGGTCTATAGCATTAGTCGTTTTAAATTCCTTGAAGCCCTTTCAGGGAAGAGC
>CALCNZ010000140.1 GCA_937897625.1 uncultured Flavobacteriales bacterium | reverse complement strand
TGGATATTGCGTATTGCTCACATTCATTCCATTCACATCGCTTCCTATCATCAAATAATTTCCATCCGACATTGTACCTGTTGCGTTCACTTCCAGCACTCCCATACCTTGCGCCACTTCGTGTTTATCGCCCGAATTTTCTTGACCCACACCTATTACTTCTTCTGTGTAATTCGGATGGAAATAACGTGCCTGCAAGCCAAGATCGAGACCGTACTTTGCGGCCAAATAATTGTTTACTATGGTGTGGTGCGAAAGGAACAAACGTCGCTTATATAAAATGTTCTCGCCCATTCTTCCCTTACCAAAACGATCGTCGAAATCCCAACCGAAATGAATATCTATTGGAGTCGTGTTGTCACGCGCTCCAATGTTTACGCCTGGAAACGGATAGAGGTGATCATCGAAGATGGTGTAGAACAACTGATGTAAATCGTCCTGCTCATAAATTAATCCGTAGATGTGTGGCGAAGTGGCTTCACCGATATAATAGATAGGAGAACCCGAATAGTTCGATTGCAAATCGAGCACTTCACTGTGGTAATAATAATCGTTTTTCCACGGATGAAGAAGATATCCGTTCGGCATACGGGCGCTAGCAAACCATCCGTAATCGTTGAACAAAATAGAATCTGTTTCAACTACACAATAGGCGCTCGAACTTCTTCCCCCGAGAACACCATTCATTTGCAAGAAGTCGTTGTCGCCATCGAACTGAATACCGGGACGAGTAAATACACCGTTGTTGGCTACCCATGTTGGACGTTGATTTATACTTCCTTGTGAAGCCGGACTGTTGTTTCCACTTTGATCTTGCCAAATGTAAACCGGGTCACCATCGTTAGCAGAAAGCGCTGCATTCTGAAGAACACCTTTGTCCGCGCGCATCCAGAAGGCCAAATCTGAACTGTCTCCAACACCGCCCGGACCCTTGCTTCCGAAAGGAGCAGGAGCTTGCATGAACACCAATTTGAGGGTGTCGCTGGCCTCATTTCCAGTGAAAAAACTGTCGATAGTTTTATTGCTTGGAAGCACAACCTTCACTTGTCCGAAATTTGTTGGGGTAATGTTTACCGTGTAATTCGAAGGCCCTCCGGATACAGTATTCACAGTTCCGTTTTCAATATAAAAATCAGAACCCGTTAAATCCGTCACATCTACGTTGGCCAAGTTTCGGTAGAAAAATATTTCAGCATCGAAAGAGCCAATGACCTCACCCGAAGTGTTGGGCGAATTCCAAACGGCACTTGTTGGGAAGACTGTTGTTTCAGGGGCGTACAAATCGCTTTCCCAAAGTCCTCTTCCATAAGTAGCAGCACGAATTCGCTTCGGTGTATCATATGAAATCTCTAACTCTGTAACGCGCGCTGCATAGGGCATTCCGGCAGAGAAGTTCACCCAATCGGTCATGCTTTCATCCCAATAATAAATTCCAAGATCGGTTCCAACGTAGAGATTTTCCAACACCGACGAAGTATCCGTAACCAATGTATTCATGGCCACATCTGGAAGATTGGGCGTCATGCTTGTCCAAGACATTCCCCCATTCAAACTCTTGTAAACATTTTTGTTGAAAGCAATGTATACAATCAATGAATCCGTTTTGTGCGTTTCAATCGCATTCACCGCAACAACGGAACTCGGAAGGTAGGTGCTTAAATTTTGCCAAACCACGGTATCGGCCATCGCGTTTGCCGTTCTTCCTAATTTGCGTGAACCCTTCGATGCGTAAAGTACATTTCCATTGGTGTAGTGCGCACGAATTTGATTGCAGTCTGTTGTATTCGCGCTCAAGAAATTTGATGAAATTTTTTGCCAAACGATAGAATCCTTGTTAGCATCCTTGATGTTCTTCGAGCGCCAAATGTTTTTCATTCCAACGAACATGGTTCCGGTGCTATCTGGATGCAAACAGAAAGGCGTGCTCCATGCTCCCTCTTCCGTCATTCCGTTGGTGTTAATTCCGGCAAACTTCTGGTTGATGTATGTGTTGGAGGTTCTGTACAATTCACCGTAGTAAATACTGCTGTACCATCTTCCCTCTTCTTCATGATCATACATGCATTCGAAACCATCGCCGCCACCAGTTCTTACCCAACGCGCCCCTTGAAACTCGGCTGTTCCATTGTCTTGAAAACCCGTTAGCGCTTTCTCTCCTTCTAATGGAGATTGTCCCAAGCGATAAATCTGTGCATTGACAATTCCGTTAGAAATGTCTTGCCATTCGCTGTTGTTAATGTACCTGTATAAACCTCCGTCGTTGCAAACGTATAAGTCGTGGTTATGCGGATTAACAGCCATGGCATGTTGATCTACGTGAACAAAATTCGAGTTAATGTCCTGCCATGTTGCGCCTCCGTCTATACTTTTCTTCAAACGAATTCCACCGCAGTAAATAACATTTGGGGTTAAATCATCACCTGCCAAACAGAGGTCATACCACGCTTGTCCGCCCGTGCTGGAGCCATCGGCAGACCATCCCATAATGTTAGGCGCACTGCTCATTTGCGTGAAGGTTAATCCTGCGTCTTCACTTTTAAATGTACCTGTGTAGCTGTATGTATTGGTTCTTAAAACATAAACCGCATCGGGTTCAGCAGCATTTACAGCCACGCACATGCGTGTTCCGTTTGTCATTCCTGAATTGCTTTGCGTCCACGTTGCACCGAAGTCTTCGCTTCTGTAGAACCTACCTGCACCGGTGGCATACAAGATATTGCTCGAAGTGGGATGTTGAGCAAGGTCTTTAAATTCAAACGTACTTGTTGAAACCTGCGTCCAAGTAAGACCTCCGTCGGTAGATCTGCGTAAGCCCAGATCTGTAGCGAGCACTATGCTGCTCGTAGCGTCGTTGCACACAATCATGTCTCCAACTGTTCGGGTTGAAATTCCGGTGTTCACGAAGTTCCAAGTCTCTCCTAAATCATCGCTACGAAGGACTCCCATTCCAGGCGAATCGCCAGCATCACGGTCACCCGTCCCAGCATAAACGACATTGGGATTTGCAGGGTCGAAAGCTATTGAGCTAACACCCAGTGTGGGCAATTGATCAGAGGTCGTTGTCCAAAGCTGTCCGCCGTTTACGGTCTTCCAGACTCCACCAGCTGGAGTTCCGACAAACATAATTTGATCGTTGGTTGGATGAAAAGCAATGAATGTCATTCTACCCACCCCGTCCATGTTTGCGCGTGTGGTTACACCATCGAGTATGGGACCTAACGGCTGCCAATTTCCGGTCAAAGAACGCTCACCGTTGTAGCTTTTAATGGCATTCCACAAATCAAGCGTTTCTCTTCCATTGAGCATTTTGCCATTCTCGTCGGCATGCGTTTCCATTAACCACTTGTAACGTTGAAGGGGCTTATATCCTTGTCCTTTCTGCGTTGGGCGCTGCGGCCATGCCGCATTCATTTCAGAAATAAAATCAAAAACAGAAATATTGCTGTGCATGAAATCGGTCCACAAAGGATGATCCTGCCCGAAAGAAGTGAAAAATAACAAACTCGAAAAGACGAAGGAGAATAAGCGTTTTATCATAACTACAAGAATACGTCACAAAATAATTCACACCATAAAAAAAGGGCTCCGAAGAGCCCTTTTCATTCAATTTAATTTGAATTAGTGACTAGCCAAATAAGATGCAACACCTTCATGGTTTGCTTTCATTCCTTCGCTGCCTTTCGACCAGTTTGCTGGACAAACTTCTCCGTTCTCTTCGAAGAACTGAAGAGCATCTACCATGCGCAACGCCTCTTCAACATTTCTTCCCAATGGGAAGTTGTTAATCAACTGATGCATTACCACACCGTTCTTGTCAATTAAGAACAAACCGCGATAGGCGATCATTGGTCCAGTCGCAACCAAGTTTCCCTCTTCGTCGTAATTGTATTCTCCGGCTAATACTCCGTAGTTATCTGCAATGGTTTTCGAAACGTCTGCAACAATTGGATAAGTAATACCTTGAATTCCACCTGCCTTCTTTTCCATTTGCAACCAACCCCAGTGACTTTCTTCCGTATCGGTAGAACAAGCTACAACGGCGCAGTTACGAGCTTCGAACTCTGCTAGTTTTTCTTGAAATGCATGCAATTCAGTTGGACAAACGAATGTGAAATCCTTAGGGTAAAAGAAAAACACAACGTGCTTCTTTCCGATGAACTGATCCAATGAAAAATCACTCACTACGGTTCCTCCGTTAGTGATTGCTCCTGCCTTAAATGAAGGCGCTTTTTTTCCGACTAATGATGACATAATTTTTATTTTTTGCAAAGTTAACACGTTCAAAGGAGGATTTGTTCACCTCTTCATTAAATCTTCGTTTCCTTTCTAAACGCTCTCGCGAAGTATATCCAAGCCACAACGAAAAAGACACCGCCTATGGGCGTTACGGGACCTACTATTTGTTTCAAGATCTGCGGTAATTTATCTGCAAACGTGAGTGCATACAAAGAGCCCGAAAAACCAATTATGCCCGAAAGAAATAGCCATCTCAATGTTCTCAAGTTCTTCTCTTCTTTTAAGATTAGCGCCGTTACTAAAATCCCTAAGGAGTGAATAACCTGATAGTAAACCGCCTTGTTGTAAATCTCCACGCTGTATTCGGAAACAATATTCTTCAGACCGTGGGCACCAAACGCTCCCAAGATTACAGCAAGTGCCATCGAATAGGCGCCAATTGCAACAGAATTCTTCATAATTTGTACATTTAAATTGGAATCGAAAATTACTTAGCGAATTTGCGATGTATTTTTACAATTCCAACAAAACGGAACGCCCATTAGAAAATTAATTTCCATATTACTCTTTGTCTTTTGCATTGGAAATATCTCTGCGCAAAAGCCTATCGACGAAAAGACTTTAGCGGCCGAGGCGAATGTCTTTTTCGAGGAGGGAAACTACGTTCAAGCGTATGCCATGTATTCGCAATTGGTGTCGCTGTATGGCAACAATCCGTTGTACGCTTTTCGTTTTGGAGCTGCAGGAATTTATGCGACTACGGATCGCGACAAGTGTGTATTCTTCATGAAGGACGGGGTTCGAAGAGGCTATACCGAACCTGAAACGCATTATTACTTGGCTCGAGCCTATCACTTAAGCTACAACTTCAAAGAAGCGCTAGTGGAATATGAAAAGTTCGAGACCACTGCAGAAAAAAAACAATTGAATAAATCGGATTGTAAGGCTCAGAAACTTTCTGCTGAATCTGGTCTTAACCTCATGAACAGCATTAAAGATGTTCAGGTAATTGAAAAAACAGAAGCCGAGAAATCGAGTTTCTATCGATACATGAACATAGATGCTTCCATTGGAAAGATCATTTCAACCCCAAAAGAACTGTTGTCGAAGCTTGATTTAAAATCGAAGGAGGAGCATGTATTCTTCCTTCCTACCAATGGGAAGAAAATATTTTTCTCGAGTAAAGGGAAAGACGGGTTAACCGGAAAAGACATTTACATGACGTCACGTGTGAATGGTGCTTTCACTCCTGCTGTTAAACTGAAGAGCACTGTTAATACCGAGTTTGACGAGGACTTTGCATTTATGCATCCGAATGGAAGTACATTGTATTTCGCTTCGAAAGGACACGGCAGCATGGGCGGATACGATATTTTCAGATGTGAGTGGGATGCGGCTAGCAATGATTTCGGACCAGCGATTAATATGGACTTCGCAATTAATACGCCCGACGACGATCTCTTCTTCATCACAGATTCACTGAATACAACGGCCTATTTCGCAAGCAGCCGACTAACTTCTCCGGATAAACTCTATGTCTATCGCGTTTTTGTGAATGGAATTCCAATGAACATTACTTACCTCAAGGGTGAATTTATTTCTCGCGTAGATGCTACCCAAACCGAGGCGAAGATTCAAGTGTTCGATGATTTAACGAATCGGAAAATTATGGACACCCAAGCGCGTGATTCGAACGGACAATATCTTCTTTTTATTCCAACAGCGGGAAATTACACCTACAAAATCCAGCCTCCAGGCAGCCCGCAAATTCATGAGGTGCTGGTAAAGATTCCCCCTTCCGAAGAGTCGCGCGTTTTCCGTCAGGAAATTATTTACTCGAAAACAGACGGACGTGAAAAGGTAGAAGTGAAGAATTATTGGAACGACCCGTTGAATGACAATGTTGAAGACCTTCAACGTCAGATGCTTTTGGCGAAGTCGCAACTCGATGTGAACGCAACATCAGATCAATTCAATTCCTTTGCTTCCAATCCAAGCAATACAAATTCATCTGGAACGAATACCACTGAAATTGCTCCCGTTTCTCGGAGCATAGTTATAGACACTGTTCTTTCTTCTCAAGAAAAAACAATAGCCGCCTTGAAGCGAGAAATTAATTTGGCCGAGCAGACATCGAAAACGCTATTGCAATATGTTCAGCAAACGCTTTCAGAAACCGATGAAGCTTACGAGCAATTTCAAACGGTGCGATTTGAAAAGCCCGAGTCGTTGCCAGACAGCACACAATTAACTGAGGCGAGAAAAAACATGATTGCCACGCAAGACCGCAGTGCAGCGGCTATTGCGGCATATGATATTTCTAAAAGCAGAGAAAAAGAGCTGCGTGAAAAACTGAACAGCATTGAAAGCACGAAAAAGCAAATTAAGCAATCGCTTGCAGAGAAAGACTCTCCAATGGCGGCTTATTTGGTGAATGAGTATGTGGCCAAAAACCCCAAAAGTGAGGAGGGTCAAGCCAGCGAAATTGGATTAACTTGGAAATCGCAAGACGCCAAAACAAAAGTAAACGATAACAAAGCTCAGCGCGATGACGCTCAGGTTCGACTGAATACAAAAGCCCAAGAGATTAAAAATCTCGAGAACAGATCGAACGAGTTAAGCAAACAAATGTCTGTTGCGAAAAAGAAAAAGGACATCGAACGTTTGGCTGCTGAGTTGAGTGCTATAGAAGTTGAATACACTTCCATTCAGGAAGAAATTGAAACGGAAAAAGAAAACCTTCGTGTCCGAGAATTGGAACTGCAAGAGTCGGTAACGTTATTAAAATTACTTCAAGAATTAGAGACAGATAAACAACCGGAATTAAAACCTGAATACCGCAATTTGAACAATACGGTAAATATTGAATCGCTCAAGACTGAAATTAACGAATCTAAAAACCGTGTTTCAATTGCTCTTGAAAATTCCCATTACGAGAATCCAAATTCCAACAACGCGAGTTCCAACAACGCGAGTTCCAACAACGCAAGTTCCAACAACGCGAGTTCTAACAACGCAAGTTCCAACAACGCGA
>CALCNZ010000139.1 GCA_937897625.1 uncultured Flavobacteriales bacterium | reverse complement strand
AGAGTTTTTTTGCTCCTTTTTCTCCGAGTTCTTTTATGATGTTGTCTGAAAAAGGCTCTATCCATCCTTTGCCTAGGCGACTCTGAAAACACACCGTGTATTCGTCTTCGGAAATTCCGATGCCCTTCGCAATCGCTCTTGCAGTAGCGTAACACGTAGCCTTGTAACACATGTGATTCTCTTCGTTAATCTCGCGCTCGCAGCTGTGATTGCGACACTTGTTATCGTCGTATAACTTGTCCAATTGTCGCTCTGGCAATCCATGAAAACTAAACAACACACGATCGTATTCCTTCAAATCGAATTGCTTCGCATTGTCTACATATCCTTGAATGTACAAAGGGTTGTCATAAAACTGCGGAATGAAAACCACTTCCGGAATGCTCCACCACTTCGAAATAACTTGCATCACTTTTTCATGCACACTTCCTGTTGTGGCCGAAGCATATTGCGGAAACAACGGCAACACCACAATCTTCTCGGCTCCCCACTCCTCTATTTCACGAAGCGTGTTGTCGATACTTGGAACTTGATAGCGCATAGCCAAGAAAACTTTCGTTTCATCTTCATTGAAACGCGATTGCAATTGCTCCTTGTTTCTTTTTCCATAATGAATCAACGGCGAACCGTTTTCCGTCCAAAGCTTCTTGTATATCGCAGCACTTTTTCTATGACGGAAAGGAACAATAATTCCATTTACCAAAATGGCTCTTCCTACAGCAGCAATGTCTATAACACGCGGGTCGTTCAAGAACTCGGTTAAATATCTATAAACAGCACCAGGAGTTGGTGCATCGGGTGAACCCAAGTTCACAAGAAGGATAGCGGTCTTTTTCATTTTCATTTCGTCTGCAAAGGAAAACAACATTCTTCAATGAAGGATGTTCAATGTTGTATCTTTGCATGCAAAATTGCACACATGTTAAGATCTATGACCGGCTACGGTAAAGCCGAACTTCAGAAAGAAACCAAAAAGTTCTCCGCTGAAGTGCGCTCGCTCAACAGCAAAGGATTAGACTTGAGCGTGCGCGTTCCAAGCGTGTATCGCGACAAAGAACTTGAAATGCGTTCAACCTACGGAGAGCTTGTCGTTCGCGGAAAATCAGAGGTTTCGATTTATATTGAAAACAACAGCGGCGAAAAACGCATGCACCTCGATACCGACTTAATGAATTCGTATTACAACGAACTTTCACAGTGGAAGGAAGGAAAAGACCTAGGAGCTGCAGACATTTTAGCTACGCTCATGCGCATGCCCGAAGTTATGAAGTTCGAACAAGCTGAACCGAACGAAGACGAATGGAATAACATCGCTGCATTGGTAAAACAAGCGTTCGATCAATTTGAAAATTACAGACAACAAGAAGGCGCAAAACTTCAAAAAGAATTTGAAATGCGCATTGCCAATATTCTTCGCCTACGCGCAGACCTGATTGCGCCTATGGAAGAGCGCAAAGAAAAAACAAGGGAGCGCATCAAAGCGCAATTAGATGAATTAGTGGGGAAGGAAAAAATCGATGAAAATCGTTTCGAGCAGGAGTTAATTTACTACATCGAAAAGCTCGATGTGTCGGAAGAATTGCAACGTTTGCTTTCGAACTGCGAGATGTTTAACGAAGAGTTAAACGGCGGTGCGCAGGGAAGAAAGCTTGGATTCATTTCACAAGAAATCGGAAGAGAGATCAACACCATTGGATCGAAAGCCAACGACGCCACCATGCAACGCATGGTGGTTGAAATGAAAGACGAATTGGAAAAAATCAAAGAGCAAATCAACAATGTTCTCTAGTCAAGTCAACGGAAAAGCAATCATCTTCTCTGCTCCCAGTGGCGCGGGAAAAACAACGCTTGTCCGCTACCTACTCTCAGAACCCGCGCTCATGTTGGCGTTCAGCGTTAGTGCTACTTCTCGCGAAAGACGTGGAGAAGAAGTAGACGGAAAAGATTATCACTTTTTATCGAACGAAGAGTTTCAACAAAAAATAGACGACAACGAATTTGTAGAGTGGGAAGAAGTCTATGCCGGAACAAAATACGGAACATTGAAAAGCGAAGTGGAACGCATTTGGAAAAGCGGAAAGCATGTCATCTTCGATGTTGATGTGGTAGGCGGACTTCACCTCAAAGAAATATTCCATCACCGCGCATTGGCTGTCTTTGTTCAGCCGCCAAGTGTTGAGGCTTTGATGGATCGTTTGAAAAATAGATCCACCGAAACAGAAGAAAAGATTCAACAACGTGTTGCCAAAGCCGGATTGGAATTAACCTATGCCAATAAATTCGATGTGCGTTTGGTGAACGATGATTTGGATATTGCGAAAGCGGACGCACTTAAATTGGTGAACGACTTTCTAGCAGAATGAAAATAGCACTCCTCTTCGGTTCCTTCAATCCCATTCACAACGGTCATCTTGCCATGGCGCATGCAGCGCTGCAATCGAATAAAATCGACGAAGTGTGGTTCGTGGTCAGTCCGCACAATCCCTTAAAAGACTTTACCACCCTCGCTCCTGCGAACGATCGCGCGAACATGGTGTCGCTCGCACTCATGAACGAAGAACACATGAAGCTCTGCACCATTGAGTTCGACATGCCCAAACCCTCGTATACCATTCACACCATTCATAAATTGAAAGAAGAATATCCTTCCTTCAACTTTCACATCCTCTGCGGCACAGATGTGGTGAATCAGCTTTCAGCGTGGTACAAATACGAAGAGCTCATTCAAAGTGTCACCTTCTTGATTTGCTCTCGGGAAACCCATCAAGAAATTTCTTCGAATGAATGGATGAAAAAATTTCCAAGTCAATTTGAATTTATTCCTTTTGAACCGCTTGAAATTTCTTCAACAATGATTCGAAAAAGCATTTTCATTTCCGGTAAATCGGATGACCTTTCGGAATCTGTAAATCAATTTATCATTGATAAAAAATTGTATCATGACACAGATAGGGTCGAATAATTATTCGACCCGATTTCAGGATTATTCGACCCGATTTCAGGATTATTCGCCACGATGTGAAAATAACCGATTTCAAATCAGCGATCATTTCAAAATCGGTTATTTGCATTTATTTTCCGACGGAAAAAACATCACACGAATAGATTTTGCAGAGGAAGAATTGAAGGAACAATGTTCGTGTGAAATTTTAGAAGCAGCGAAAAAACAATTGCACGAATACTTCGCGAAAACCCGACAAACCTTCGATCTACCGCTGCTTCCATCAGGCACTGCCTTTCAACAAAACATCTGGAACATTCTTCTTCAAATTGAATTCGGAGAAACAAAAAGCTACGAGTGGGTTTCCCTTCAACATAGAAATAAAAAAGCCATTCGCGCGGCCGCACAAGCCATAGGTAAAAATCCAATTGCCATTGTCATTCCCTGTCATCGGGTGATTGGGAAGAATGGTAGTCTCACCGGATTTGCGGGAGGGCTGGAGCGGAAGAGGAATCTTCTTCGCATAGAGAATGGTATTTAGGTAAGAGAGGATAAGAAAGGGGAAGAAAGGGGAAGACAATATTCTAAAGTAAGAGAGGATTCCTCTCTTAACTTAAAAAATTCTTCCCCATTCTTAACTTCTCTTACCTTTTCTTCTCTTCCTAATAACATTAAATGATTTTCTTCACTTTTCGAAAACAATTCGTTAGTCATCTTTTCAACTTGGATTGACATTCACGCTGAAGACGAAAATTAAATTCGTTAAGTGAAATTCAGTTTTAATCAAAATATTTTCAGCTTCATCTGGAAATCATTCTTATGGATTATGGGAACGATTATGACCGTCGCCCTAATCTTGTGGTGGTTTGTTCCGCCTGTATATGAATTCGCTGAACCGGAACCCTTTCATGGAAAAAAATGGTATAATCCATATTCACAAATTGATACGAATAATCTTCGTCTTTCAAATTTTCAAATACAATCGAAATCGTATGGAGGCGTCACAAATGGGAGAAATAATTCTTCAGAGCGTGTTTTTTCAACCTACAAGAATCTTGGTTACGACGTGATCACCATTTCTGATTACATGAAAATTAACACCTACCAGGAGGAATCACTTCCACGAGTATCTGTTTATGAGCACGGATTTGGAATATTCAAAAACCATCAGGTTTGTCTTGGTTCTTCTGAAGTGACCTGGTTAGATTTTCCCATTTTCCAATCGCAAAATAGCAAGCAATTTGTGTTGAATGAATTGAAGAAAAAAAATAAATGCGTTGCATTGGCGCATCCCGCTTTACGCAACGCGTATTCAGTTGAAGATATGCGCGTTCTTAGAGGATACGACCTAGTAGAAGCATTAAGTAATTACCAATTCAGTTTGGAACTCTGGGACGCCGCTCTATCTGCCGGAAATCCCGTCTTCCTTATTGCAAATGACGACGCGCACAATTTAGATAAACCCGACGACTATGGAAGAGTAGCTACAGTTATTCATTCAAACAGCACGAAAGAAGACAGTCTTATAAACGCTCTTAAAAAAGGAAATGCGTACGGAATTGTAGTTCAAACGCCAGACTACGACACACATGAAAAAAAAGCAAAACGCTTTAAAAACCTTCCCAAGATGAATAAGTGTAATCTTCTGAACGACACAATATTCTTGGGTTTCACAGACAGCATAAGAGATATTCAAGCGATAAGTCAAAACGGAACAATTGTATTAAAAGAAACAATCAGCAACAGAACTTCTTCCTTTAATTTTCCTTTAACTGGAGTTTCTCATTTTGTTCGATTTGAAATAAGGTTAAGAGACGGATCGAAAATATTTACAAATCCAATTTTACAATCGGAAGATGGAAATAAACCATTGGCCTATCAAGCAGGAATAGACATCTGGGCATCACAGTTCTATCGACTTATTGGAATTCTTGTGATTGGATTTGTAATTCTCATTTGGAGAAAACCAAACATTATCATTGGAAGAAGAAAAGTAATGCAGCCCGGAATCAGTTGGAATAGGTTGTTAAGATCTAAGATCTAGCGAGGCAAACAACGGATTATTCGAATTGAGCTTGGAATAGCGCGGACGCTTCGCCGGAGTAGGATATTCCGAAGTTGAAATAGGTAAGATTGAATTCGAAAAACCATTCTCATTCTTAATCCGCACTGCGAAATCGTACCACGAAATAACTTCGCTGCCGGTGAAATGAAATAGACCGAACGTCCATTCGGTTTCTTCGTTTAAGCATTTCAAAATATAATTGGAAACGGAATTCGAAACGTCTAATGCGTTAGTTGGACAACCGAGCTGATCGCTCACAACTCGCAATTCACGGGATGAATCTGAAGCCATGGCATTCTTCATGGTTAAATAAAAATTCTTTCCGTAGTTGGAATACAACCAACTCAAGCGAATGACAATTCCCGTTTCGCATTCCAACACCGCTAATTCTCCCTCGCGCTTTGTTTTGCCGTAAACGCCAAGCGGATCGCAGGTGTCGTCTTCCGTATAAGGAGAATTCTTTTCACCATTGAAAACATAGTCGGTTGAGAAATGAATGAGGACAATGTCGTGCAAAGCACAGAAGTCGGCTAACTCGCTCACAGCTTCTGCGTTCACGCGATGCGCGAGTTCTTCCTCCGATTCGGCTTTGTCTACAGCTGTGTATGCAACGGTATTGACAATCACATCTGGAATTTCATTCAATTCTGAAAGTTGTTCAAAGAGGTCTTCTTCGAAATCAATTTCATCTCTTCCTAAAAAGCGAACAGTCGTTGATGATTCATTCTTGAAGGAATCGGCGAAGCATTGTGCCAGCTGTCCCGATTTTCCCAATATCCAAATAGATGCGTTGCTCATGTCCTGCGAAGTTAAAAGGACTTAACTTTGTTTAGGTATAACTTTTGAAAGGCTTCAAAAAAATTAATATGAAAAAGCTACTTCTGTTTTCATTCGCGCTAATCACACTAACGAATTTCGCGCAAGAAAAAAGCTATTCAAACCGTCATCCGCGTCATGCCACCATGGGATTTGGAGCACAGTTTGTGCAGCCCACCGGAGAATACTCAGACCGATACAACGGCCACCCCATAGGCCTTTCAGGAACATTTTCTCATCCCATTAAGCAATCTCCTTTCGATTGGGGAGTTCAATTCTCATGGAATCAGTTGGGGGCATTGGATCAAGATATAAAGTCTTATGCAGGAACGAACGTAGCTGGAGATTCCATCTTCAATAACGGTACCTACCGCGTTCGTCACAACAACTACAGATACCAAGGACTCCTACGTTTTCGTCCGTTCAATGGCTTCTTTCAGCCATATGCAGAAGGACTCGCGGGCGTGGAAACTTTTCTAACGAAAACCGATCTTTCCATTCAAAATAGCGGCGGTTTTTCTACGGTACAAAACGCGAAGGTTCAACAAAGCAGCACATCTATGCTCTACGGATATGCCCTTGGTTTTCGCTTTCGCACTAAAAATGCGAAGCGCGTGTGGTTCGATCTTCGATACGAAAACATTCAAGGTGGAAAAGCGAAGTATGTAATTCCTGAAACAGTATCAATTCAAAACAATTCGAATCTTGTTTACACGACTGGCACTACAAAAACCAATCGTCAAATCGTTCAATTCGGTTTAACTTTCGGGTTCTAGCCCGCCGAACGGATCGCATCCACGGGCTTAAGATTTGCCGCCCGTAAAGCAGGAATAAACCCTGCTACCAATCCAACTACCAACGAAACCGATATTCCTAGAATAATGCGACTCATAGGCAGGAAGAAATGAAAATCGGTTGCGCCGTTTAAAAGCGAGAGCACTCCGAATACCAAGAGCAGTCCCATAATTCCGCCAACAAGACAGAGTAGCATCGATTCGAATAAGAATTGCGATAGAATAAAATAACGCTTTGCTCCAAGTGCTTTTTGAATCCCAATGATGTTTGTACGTTCTTTCACAGAGACGAACATGATGTTCGCAATACTGAACGCACCCACAAGTATCGCGAAGATTCCAATGAACATTCCCGCTACATTGAACACACCTACAATGCTGTTCACCATGTCGCTAATCATGCTGGAATCGATCACGCTGAAATCGTTTTCCTCTGTCGGACGGATGCCGCGAATACCGCGAAAAACCGACATCACATCGCCTTTCAACACATCGACATCGATATCCTTTTTTGCTTTAATCAAGAGTGTAACATCGTCCATATCGCTCACGAAGCGCTGAGCGTATTCATAAGGCACATAGACTGAAAGATCGCGTTCACCGCCGAAAAGCGAAGAACCTTCCTTCAGATCGGAAGAGCGTCGTGTAGGGAAA
>CALCNZ010000138.1 GCA_937897625.1 uncultured Flavobacteriales bacterium | reverse complement strand
TGACTGGAGTTCAGACGTGTGCTCTTCCGATCTGAACAAAATCTCGATTTAAAAATTGAAGTAGAAACAAGAAACTTGCAAGAGATTGAAGAAGTTCTAGAGACTGGTATTGCATTTCGAATCATGCTCGACAATTTTTCGCCAGACCAAATTCGCGAAGCCGTAGCCTTTATCAACGGCCGTGTTGAAACAGAAGCGAGCGGTGGAATTAATGAAAGCACCCTAGTGAGTTACGCTGAAACCGGTGTAAATTACATAAGCATGGGCGCTTTGACGCACCATGTAAAAAGTTTCGATTTAAGTTTGAAAGCAATTAAATGACAAAGAAAAAATTCAAACGTTATGCCGCTTGGCTTTTTAAGGTTCGAAGATTTCTTGAACGTTATCACCCATACGGATTTGGCGGATTAAATCTTTGGGAAATATCTTCATTCCTAATTATTGCCTTCTCCGATGTGCGAACCACCATGCGATCTGCAAGCATTTCATTCCGAATATTTCTCGCGTTTTTTCCAGCCATTATTACCCTCTTCACTTTAATTCCATTTATCCCCATTGCCAATTTCCAAGAAGATGTATTTCTTGGATTCAAAAGCATATTACCCGGCGACACATTTCAATTTATTGAAGGAACACTTTACGATTTAATTAACAAGAAGCAATCGACCTTGTTGTCTATCGGTTTTGTATTAATGTTTTACTACGCCTCTGCCAGCATGAATGCCATTATGCAGGCCTTTCAAAGTAGCCAACACATTGAAGTTTCAACACACCCGTTCATTGTTCGAATAATTAGTTTTATCATGATGCTTGTCTTGGGCATTATGTTTCTACTTACGATAATTCTGACATCGCTGAGCGAAAGTACCTTCTTGGCTATGCATGAAAAAGGCATAATAGGCGACAAGGGCGTTATTCCATTTCTCACTTTTGGACAATGGTTCATTTCAATTTCTTTTATCTATTGTATCATAACCGTTTTATACAATTCTGGTATTAATATGCGCATTCGCAAAAACTGGAAATTCCTAAACACAGGAAGTATTTTCACCACTGTGCTGCTCATTGCAACATCGTATGGATTCAGTTACTTCCTAGAGAATTTCGCGCAATTCAATAAGCTATACGGATCACTCGGAACGCTCATGGTTATTCTCATTTGGTTGAATTTGAACATGGTTATTCTTCTCGTTGGATTCGACCTGAATGCCCTCATTCGAAAAAAATTAAGATCAACACGTTTGTCTAAGCACAAGCTTTAATGATAAAAATAATTGCTATACATGGCTTTCTAGGAAACTATGAAATGTGGAAGGAAATTCTTCCTTCCCATTTCCCTATTTCATTGTACACGCCTCAGCTCGCGGGACACGGAAACAATGACACCCTTTCTTCTCCTTCCATTGAAGAATTTGCTAATCATATTTTGAATCAAATCGACCCACAAGATTCGGATGAATACATCTGGATAGGTCATTCCATGGGCGGTTATGTTGCCGCGCAACTCGCAAAGAACTTTCCGAATCAAACCAAAGGCTTTGTCTTCTTCCATTCCACCGCCGATGCCGATAGCGAATTGAAAAAACAAGACCGCTTGCGCGCTATAGAGGCTGCCAAAAAACACAAGGCACTGTATGCCGCTAACTTAATCGACGGACTCTTTCACCAACCAGACAAGCACCGCGAAACCATAAATGAACAATTGAATAAAATTGAAAGCATGACCGCTGAAAGCACGGTGCAAAGCCTCGTCGCTATGCGCAATCGCGAATCATCCATTCCTTTTTTTCAATCTTCGGAATTCCCTATTTACTATTTCGCGGGTGAAAACGACAAAGTACTTTCCTTAGATAAAATGAATCCGGAATGGCAACAACTTCCGAATGCGAAAGTGACTCGCGTGCCTGAAATTGGACACATGGGACACATTGAAAATGTAGCCGCCTCAAAAACTTTTTTGGAAGACGTAATTTCTTCGTTTGTTTCGTAAATTCACTACAAACTAACTTCTCAATTTTGCACCATGTGTGGACGTTACGCCGTAGTTTCTAAAATTGAAGAAATTCAAAAAGCCTTTCGCGCAGAGATTGGCAAAGGAGTCGTGTTTAAACCGCAGGCCAACATTGGTGCAGGAAAACAAGGACTCATTATTACGCAAGAAAACAAATCGGAAATTCGTAATTCAACTTTCGGATTTACTCCGGCTTGGGCAGATAAACCGAAATATGTTTTGAACGCACGTGCCGAAGGCGATCACAACAAAGACAATTCATTCTTTTTTTCTGGTTCGAAGGGAATCCTCGAAAAACCGTTCTTCCGAATACCCATTCGAAGAAAACGTTGTTTGGTGATTGCCGATGCGTTTTACGAAGGACCCGAGCGCGGGGGACTCTCTTTTCCGCATTGTGTTTTTCTTTCAAATGGAAAAAATCCTTTCGCCTTTGCAGGCGTATACGACGAATGGAGAAATCCCTCTACGCAAGAAACACTTCACTCCTACGCAATCGTAACAACAGCTGCGCCTCCTGGAGTGCTTCAACAAATTGGACATCCGCGTTGTCCTCTTATTCTTTCGAAACAACAAGAAGAATTGTGGCTCGATCCTCAAGCACACCTCGCAGATATCTCTGCAATTCTGCAACCTGTTATTGATCTTGAACTGAATGCCTATCCCGTGAGTACCGACATTAAAAGCATTCAAGCAGAAGGAAGCGATTTATTGAAACCAACCGGAGACGCGCTACTTCCCGAAACATCCTTCATTCTTCATCAACACATTGAATTGTTCGGAATGGGAGAATCACGCGCGAAGAAAAGGAGAGCAAACGAAGGACCTACTCTTTTCGATTAATTGTGCTGAACACTCATTCGTATTACAGCCTTCGCTATGGAATTTTCACCGTAGAAAACATTGTTGAAATTGGCCTGCAAAATGAATCGGAATTTGTTTCGTTAACTGAAATAAATTCGACCACTACCCTTCACGATTTTCTTCGACTCACAAAAAAAAATAAGGTGAATCCCCTTTGGGGAATTGACTTTCGGAACGGCGCACAACAAGTGTTTGTCGCCTACGCTAGAAATACTGCAGGTGTGAATGAATTGGCAAATTTTCTTTCTGAACACTTACATCGTAAAGAAGATTTTGAAGCCCGCGCACCACAATGGAAACATTGCGCGACCATTTATCCGTTTGAAAATTTCAAACGCGAATCGTTTGTACTCAGCGAAAATGAATTCATTGGAATTCAGTCGAACGACTTACCCATTTTCGAACGAAGTGAATGGAACAAGCAACGCAGCAAAGCGCTTGCTTTTCACACTTCCACGTTTCAATCGCAACGTCATTTTAACATGCATCAATTGCTTCGCTGCATTGAACAAAACATATTGCTCAGTCGTCTTCAACCCGCAGATCAAGGGAAACGCAGAGACACATTCCTTTCGAAAGAAGAATTCAAAAGCACTTTCGAAGGCGCGCCAGACTTGTTCGACAAAACCTTGAAATTCGGAAACGAATGGATGTGGAACGAAGTCATTGATCACTCGAAGTCGAAGAACCAGGGAACTTTCACAGGCAGTCTTGAGGAAGACATGAAGCTTTTAAAACAGCTCACGAGTGAAGGACTTGAATATCGCTACGGGAACGAACCGAACAATCGTTCGGTTATTGAAGAACGTATTCAAAAGGAGTTAGAAATTATTGAGCAGAAAAATTTCGTTTCCTATTTCCTCATCAATTGGGACATTACACAGTTCGCAAGAAACAAAGGGTTTTATTATGTGGGAAGAGGAAGCGGAGCAAACAGCGTTATTGCCTACCTCCTTCGAATTACAGATGTAGATCCGATTGAATTGGATTTGTACTTCGAACGATTCATTAATCTCTACCGACAAAACCCGCCCGATTTCGACATTGATTTTTCATGGACAGATCGCGAAGAAATTACAGAATATATTTTCGAACGTTATCAGAATGTTGCCTTGCTCGGAGCGTACAACACCTTTCAATACCGCGCGGTTGTTCGCGAATTGGGAAAAGTATTCGGACTTCCAGTTGAAGAAATAGAGTTGTTAAGCAGCGGAAAATTCAATCCGAATGCACTCGATAAAAATCAGCAGAACGTTATGCGCTACGCATCGTTCCTGCAAGACTTTCCTAACAGCCTAAGTATCCACTCGTGTGGAATTTTAATTTCGAATGAACCCATTCACAATTACTCCGCAACGTTCCTTCCTCCGAAAGGACATCCGACTGTGATGTTCGACATGGTGGTTGCGGAAGACATTGGACTTCACAAATTCGATATTCTTTCTCAACGTGGATTAGCGAAAATCAAAGAAGCTGTTCAGTTGGTGAAGGAAAAATATCCAAGAAGAGAAATCGATCTACATAATGTTGCTCCATTGAAAACCGACGAGCGCATCAAAGATCTTTTGCGCAATGCGAAAGCCATTGGTTGCTTCTATGTTGAATCTCCTGCCATGCGCATGCTTCTCACGAAATTGCAAGTAGACGACTACTTGGGATTGGTCGCAGCAAGTTCGGTCATTCGTCCGGGTGTGAGCAGCAGCGGTATGATGAAAGAGTTCATTCACAGACACCGCGATCCGAAAGCCAGAGAGCGCGCGCATCCGCAATTGCTCGCCATCATGCCAGAGACTTACGGAGTTATGGTGTATCAGGAAGACGTAATTAAAGTGGGGCACTATTTCGGTGGACTCACGCTCGCTGAAGCCGATGTGCTTCGAAGAGGAATGAGCGGAAAGTTTCGTGGACGTGAAGAATTTGAACGCACGAAAGCATCGTTTTTCGAAAAGGCACTTTCGAAAGGAAATGACTTCAACGACGTCGCAGAAATTTGGAGACAGATTGAAAGCTTTGCTGGATATGCCTTTGCGAAAGGACACAGTGCGAGTTACGCCGTTGAAAGTTATCAGAGTTTATTTCTGAAGGCCTACTACCCCATTGAATACATGACAGCTACGTTGAATCATTTCGGAGGATTTTACGATACTGAAATCTATGTGCTCGAAGCGATGAGGCATGGAGCAAAAATTTCAGCGCCCTGCATTTGGGAGAGCGACGCTACCTGCGTTTTGCATGGCAATGAAATTATTCTTGGATTCGGATTAATAAAAAGTTTGGAAACGAATACCATTGTTCGCATTCTTAAACTCCGCCAGAACGAAGGCATTCGCAGCATTGCGCAGCTCATGGACAAGGCGCATGTTTCCGTTGAGCAAATGAGTCTGCTCATTCGCATTGGTGCTTGCAGAAAATTCAACAAGCCGAAAAAAGATTTGTTGTGGGAAACGCACTTCCACGGCAATCCAGACAAACCTGAAATGGGGCTTTCGCTTTTCGAAGAACCAGAAGAAGATTTAACGCTTCCAAAGTTTCAAGACGATTGGTTAGAGACAGCGTTCGATGAAATGGAACTCATTGGATTTCCACTTTGTTCTCCTTTCGAATTAGCAGCAGAAACATTAACCGTTACGGAAGTTGCTTCGCAACTTCCTTTCAACCTAAACGAAAAAATTACTGTAACTGGATATCTGGTGAATGTAAAAAAAACGAAAACCAACAAAGGCGAGCTCATGGGATTCGGAACTTTCTTAGACAAAGACCTTCAGTTCTTCGACACCGTGCACTTTCCAAACAGCTCATCGTTCGGCAACTTCAGAGGCAGAGGGATTTATAAAATCACTGGAACCGTGTTGGAAGAGTTCGGCGCCTATTCCATCGAGTGCACCGAACTCGAAAAAATTCCGTACAAAAAAGATCCGAGATACATTTAAATAAGTTCTATCAACCACGACTTCTGAATAACTCCAAAAGCCTTCAAAAAAAACAAAGGCAATTCTTTCCAAATTTGAGCGTTACAATAAACACACAGATTCGAAAAATTATGGAGTCAGCTATTTTATTTCTTCAAGCACCTGCTGCTGCAAGTTCAGAAAAACTATCAATCACAGATTTAGTTCTAAAAGGTTGGTACATCTACATTCCGCTTTTAATCATGAGCGTAATAACTATTTACATCTTCGTTGAAAGATGGTTAACTGTTGCGAAGGCGAACAAAGAAGATTCGAACTTCATGATGAACATTAAGCAGTACATCAATCAAGGGAAATTAGACGCTGCAAAAAACTTGTGCGTGACTACAAACACTCCTGTTGCACGCATGATCGGAAAAGGAATTGCGCGCATTGGCAAGCCGTTGGAAGACATTAAAGGTGCAGTTGAAAATTCTGGAAAACTAGAGATTTCAAACTTGGAAAAGAACACTTCCATTCTTGCAATCATTGCCTCTATCGCACCCATGTTCGGATTCTTAGGAACTGTTATCGGTGTAATCACCATCTTCCACGACATCTCTAACGTAGGTAAGATTGAAATTGGCGTTGTATCGCAAGGTCTTTACATTAAGATGATCTCCTCTGCTGCCGGATTGGTTGTGGGTATGTTGGCTTACGTGGCTTACAACACGCTTGTAACACGCATCGGACGCTTGGTGAACACCATGGAATCTCACGCTGTTGAGTTCGTAGACATTCTTGATGAACCCATGAACTAATAGGAGGCACCATGAACTTCGGAAGAAAACACAAAGTGCATATAGAGTCTGGCATGTCCACACTCTCTGACATCATCTTCATGTTGCTTATCTTTTTCATCATCGCTAGTGCGGGTGCTGTGCAAGAATTGTCTGCACAAATCGACAAACCACAAGCAGGAAATGGAAAAGAAAATCCAGCAGGAATTTCAGTGACCATCACAAAAGACATGGCGTACAGCCTAAACGGCAGTCCGTCTGAAAAAGCAATTATCTTGAATCAACTTCAAGAACAACTGAATGCATCTGAAGACAAACGCGTCTTGTTGCGCGTTGACCGTTCGGTTCCAACCGGTGAAACCATTGAAATATTTTCAGGCATTCAAGCCATCGGAGGAACGCCCTTCATAGCAACTGAAAAAGCAAACTAATGACCGAAGAAAAGAAAAATAAAATTATTGGTGCAGCGGCTAGTGGAGGCGCTCACCTGCTCATTTTACTGCTTGTTTTTCTTTTGCTCGCATCGGCTCCTCCAGTAAAAAAAGAAGAAGAGCCCGGTGGCGGCGGAGGCGGAAACCCCGTTGGTGAAGGACAAGGTGCAGCTGAAGGAGAAGCAGGCGGGGCAATAGTTCCCGTGGAAATTGCTTTTGCGCCTATGCCCGAAAGTTATGTGGGTGCAGATATATCAGCACCTACCATTTCAGAAAGCAAAACTCCCGTTGAGCATCAGAATAAGCCTTCTACAGATAACACCCAAACCGCTCAAACCAAACCGCAACCTTCTGCGTTAGACAACATGTTAAACGGACTAAACGGTGGTGGCGGAAACGATGCGAGTACAGGCGGGGGAACTGGTGGAACTGGTGGAGGAACTGACGGTGGTGACGGCGGTGCAAATGGTCCTGGAAAAGGTAATTTCCCTGGCTTTGGTCAAGGTTCAGGTTGGGCTTTAGGTGGAAGAGATATGAATTCGCCACCTGTTACAAATAAAAAACCAACGGCAAACGGTACAGTTGTGGTTAGTATAATGGTTGACAAAAACGGGAAGGTCACTAGCGCTAATGTGGCAAATTCAAACATCACTACCGATGTGCCTTACAATCACGGATTAGCTCTAGAAGCCGCTCGCAAATGTACTTTCACTAGCTCAAATAGTTCGAAGCCTCAAACAGGCACAATTACTATTGTTCTGTCTGTAAAATAATCTCGTGACTTACGAAGAAGCAGTAGCATATCTTTTTTCGCAGCTGCCTATGTTTCATCGCATAGGCGCTGCTGCTTATAAACCAGACATTGGAAACATTTCACAATTGAGTGCAGACCTTGGAAATCCGCATCTCAAATTTCCTGTCGTTCACATTGCTGGTTCAAACGGAAAAGGATCTACCTCACACCTCACTGCGTCCGTTTTAATGGAAGCCGGATACAAAGTAGGACTCTTCACCTCACCTCACCTCAAAGACTACCGTGAGCGCATTCGTGTGAACGGAAAGAAAATAGAGAAAACATTCGTTGCTGAATTTGTAGCGAAATCAAAAGAAAGTTGGAAAAGCATTGATCCTTCCTTCTTCGAAATAACCACTGCCCTCGCCTTTCATTACTTCGCAGAACAAGAAGTGGATATTGCCATTATTGAAGTGGGTATGGGCGGAAGACTCGACAGTACGAACATTGTTAAGCCAATCGTCACGGCTATTACTTCAATTAGCAAAGATCACACACAATTTCTTGGCGATACGCATGAACTTATTGCTAGAGAAAAAGGTGGAATCATCAAACAAAGCATCCCTGTCGTTCTCGGAGAATTGCCAATTGAGGCAAAGATTGAAATTGAAAATATTGCTCTCGCTAAAGATTCAAATATCATCGACAGCACAATTTTAGAAGCGCCGAAATCCGCATTAGAAGGGAGCTACCAACTCTTCAACGAACGTACTTCTTTCGGAATTATCAGAGAACTTCAAAAATTAAATTGGAAAATTTCGGAAGAACAAATCCATAATGGATTTTCTAAAGTCATTGAAAACACCCATCTCATGGGACGTTGGCAGGTGATCGGAAACAACCCATTAACCGTTGCTGAAGTGGCGCACAACGAAGAAGGCATTGCTTTTTTGGTTGAAAAAATAAAGGCTCTCAAGTACAACAATCTTCATCTCGTTATTGGAATGGTGAACGACAAAGACCACTCACAAGTCTTGTCGCTCTTACCGAAAGAAGCAGAATACTACTTCGTCCAAGCCGATATTCCTCGAGCGCTTCCAAAAGAAGAGCTTCAAGCAAAGGCTTTAAATTTTATGTTGAAGGGAATGTGCTACCCGAACGTTCATTCGGGTTTGAAAGCAGCTCAAGAGAATAGTAATGAAGGAGATCTTGTTATTGTAACTGGATCCATTTTCACTGTTGCTGAAATACTTCCTGAAGAAGATTAATCGATTATACTCGATTGAATATGCTGAAGCCCCGCTCGCATAAGCGGTGTCTTTCCGAATACGGCATGAAAGGTTTCTTCAGTCATTTCCTTCCATTCGTTTTTGGAAAAATTCAATCGCTCTGGACTTGAAAAAAAGCGAGGTTCGTTGTGTTGAATAGAGAAGCGATTCCAAGGACAAACATCCTGACAAACATCGCATCCAAAAGCCCAACCGTCAAGCTTCTCGTTCCATTCATTCGGAACATTTTCTTTCAATTCAATGGTGAAATACGAAATGCATTTACTTCCATCTACAATTTTATCTCCGACAATAGCCCCTGTCGGACAAGCATCAATACAAGCCGTGCAACTTCCGCAATGATCGGTTACAGGACCGTCTGCGTCTAATTTCAAATCGAGAATTAATTCAGCCAAAAAG
>CALCNZ010000137.1 GCA_937897625.1 uncultured Flavobacteriales bacterium | reverse complement strand
ATCCGAAATGCCCCCACTGGAGGTGGGGGAAAAATAATTTTAGAATGAAGTCGCATTTTGCGACTTCAAGAAACAAAAAAGCCGCTCGAAAGCGGCTTCCCTGTTGTTTAGGTAATTATTCCGGTGGAAGATTCATTGGGTGAAAGATTCTTGCGAAAGGTTCACTGCGTGAAAGATCCAGCGAAAAAGCGATTTAAGCAATGCTTAATTTCTTCTCTAAATCTTCAAGATATTTTCTGAAGTGTTTGTCGGTTTCTTGTAAGTTGTTCACGGTGCGACAAGCGTGCAATACCGTTGCGTGGTCTTTTCCACCGCAATGAGCACCAATGCTTGCCAAACTGCTCTTCGTCATCTTCTTTGCGAAGTACATCGCAATCTGACGCGCTTGAACAATCTCGCGCTTGCGCGTCTTGCTCTTCAACAACTCAATAGGTAAGTCGAAGTAATCGCAAACAACTTTCTGAATGTAATCGATGCTAACCTCACGAGCAGTGTTCTTCACGAACTTGTCAATCATCTGCTTCGCAAGATCAAGCGTAATGGCTTTCTTGTTCAATGAAGATTGAGCAATCAAAGAGATCAATGCACCTTCAAGCTCACGAATGTTCGTGGTGATACTGTAAGCCAAGTACTCAACAACTTCGTCTGGAAGATCAATTCCGTCTGCATACATCTTCTTGCGAAGAATAGCTATACGCGTTTCCAAAGACGGACATTGCAAGTCTGCACTCAATCCCCACTTGAAGCGAGACAACAAACGTTGCTCCATGCCTTGCAATTCAACCGGTGGCTTATCACTTGTTAAAATGATTTGCTTACCTGTTTGGTGAAGGTGATTGAAGATGTGGAAGAATACATCTTGTGTCTTCTCCTTTCCAGCAAAGAAATGAACGTCGTCAATGATTAACACATCCATCATCTGATAGAAGTGTGAAAAGTCGTTGATGGTTCCGTTCTTCACCGCATCTATGAATTGGTGCGTAAACGTTTCACTGTTTACGTACAATACTGTTTTCTCTGGATACTTGTTCTTGATCTCGAGTCCAATAGCGTGAGCCAAGTGAGACTTTCCGTAACCAGTGCTTCCGTAAATCAATAACGGATTGAATGCCGTTCCGCCTGGCTTGTTAGCTACTGCATAACCCGCGCTGCGCGCTAAACGGTTGCAATCGCCTTCAACGAAATTCTCGAAAGAGTAATTCGGATTCAAGTTTGAATCAATGTTCAACTTGCGAAGACCAGGAATGATAAACGGATTCTTGATTGGAACATCACCTAAATCCAACGGCATTGCAACAGGAGCGTTTTTAACCGCCTTGCGATTGCTGGTTGGAACTTTAATGGTGTAAGGAGCGTTCGAAGCCTGATTGTTTTCCATGATGATGGAATATTCCAACCTTCCTTCAGTGCCTAATTCTTTGCGAATGATTTTTTTTAGAAGCGTAACATAATGTTCTTCCAACCATTCGTAGAAAAATTGTGAAGGGACTTGAATCGTTAAAACTTTGTTTTCAAGTTTAACGGGTTTAATCGGTTCGAACCAAGTTTTGAATCCTTGCGGACTTACATTGTCTTTAATGATATTTAAACAATTTTGCCAAACTTGATTGAAATCGTTAGTCATAATACTACTGAATATAAAAAGGGTTAATCGTCTGTTTAGGTGCCGGTAAACAACAAATATGCTTCGCGTTTCTCGGACTACAAAAGAAATGTAAAAAAAGTGAAAAAAAAACTCAATTGCCTATTGACTTATGAAAATTTTTGACGTATCAATTAAAGCCCGTTGTTCGAAAGATTGTTCAAAGATTTTGAGAATGAAAATCATAGCAAGACAATTCAATAATTTCTTTGTGGCTATGAAAATTCAAGACCGCGTCTTTCATTCCAAATTTACTGTAAGATATTCAGAAACCGACCGCATGGGCTATCTCTATTACGGTCATTATGCGGCCTATTTTGAAGTGGCAAGGGTAGAGGCTTTGCGTGAATTGGGAATTGTGTACAAAGATCTCGAAGACGAAGGAATTCTACTTCCCGTAAGAACCTTCAACATACATTATAAAGTTCCTGCGCATTACGACGATGTGGTGCAGATTCAAACCAGAATAAAACAGTTCAGCGGGACGCGAATTTTATTCGCATTTGAATCGTACAGAGATGAAACACTTTTGAATACTGCGGAAGTGGAATTGGTGTTCGTTGATAAAACAACAGGACGCCCTTGCAAAGCGCCGCAACACATTGCAGAATTATTCGAAAATTAATTCGCCACTTCCGTTGCGAACAAAATCGTACAAGGCTGGAGTTTGTTTCAGCACAACATTTCCCGCATCTTCAATGCGAACAAAAGCATAGCTCGTAGCCCTCGCATATATGGGCTGAAGAGAAGAGTTGTTGATGTAAACTTCATTCGCATTTAATGCTTCAGCATGAATAATTCCGTAGGCGTCTGAATACAATTGAGCAACGTTTACTGTACCATACAAATACGAATCGTTGGCTCCGGCCGGAGAGCCGCAATAAACGGTATCGCAATTCAAGTTCAACTCAACCTTTCCATTCGCATGCTTGTTCTCTATCACAAGTTTACGTGCTTTCAATTCATTCAAAGAAACAACACTTCCTGTGCTGAAATTTTGAATGTTTGTCAATGAATCGAAATACAACTTCACAGTGATCGTGTGCTCATACGAGCGAAGGAAATTGCACGTGTTTTTGTTTTCAATTTTTAAAATTCCATTCGCAAGTTGAGCGTCTATTTTCGGAAGTAAATTCTGCGGACCCGTGATTTCAATGCCACAAAAATTCGTGTCGACCAATTCGTATTTCAAATTGCTATTCAATTCCAATTTGGAAAAACTTCCGAGATCTCTCGTTTCTGTTTGAACTTCTCCCGCGGTTTTAAAGCAATCGGGAGCATTCTCTTTGTTGCACGAACAAAGCAGCACCAACGCGCAAAGCACACTGAATCTAGAGACGATAGCCAAATCCAATTTCACCATAATCTGCTTTTGCAAAATGAGTTTTTAATCCGAATTGAATGAACCAGCGTTTGTCCATCGGGGCGTGACGCAAGATCACACGCTGATAAACCGGCGTGGTCTCGGCCCATTTATCTCGAAGGTAAATACCTTGAACAATGCGCAATTGCGTGTTTCCGAAATTCTGACAAAACGTTGGTCCTGCACCCAACTGAAAAACCGAACGATTGTTCGGGTGCATGCCGTCTCTGTTTTCCATGAGCGGAATAAGCGAGCTGTTGAACATGACATCTGCTGTTAATCCGAAGCAATGCTTTACCCGCGAGGTGCGAAAATCCCATCCCGCGCTAAGCAAGTAAATCGGATATTTCTTTCCGTAAGGCTGCATAACTTCTTTCCATCCTTGCGAATATGAAAGGCTGTAGTTGTATTTGCTCAGTAAACGCAACAACAGAATTTCATGCTCTTCATCTTTTTTCGGTGCTTTCGGTTTGGTTAAAGGCTGAACACCCAAGGTAAGCGCGAGTGTATTGGTTCCTAAATTCGGCAATTGAAAGGCTCCGTTAGAGAAATGCGTCACACGAATTCCTAATTTGTATTGAAGTTTTTCGGTGTGAAAAATTTCTTGGTCGAAACCAATACTCAACGCGGCATTCACATGCGAACCCAACACCGGCGCTTGGTAATTCGTTTGAAGATTCCAAATCTTGGTGGTGTAGCCTAAGCCAATGCCTAGATTGATATACTTTTTATTCCATGCGACAAATTTGCACGTTGGAGCACGAAACAATCGACGTGTTATGGGAAACTGATTCCAAAAATTCAACGAGAATTGTTGTCCCAGTTGCTGAATGTTCCCGGTGTTGATGTACGTGAAGTCTACTCCCTGATAAGGATTTCCGTAAGGCTTTGAATAAAGCCGAGTACTTATACGCTTCATGAAACGAACGCTTCCGCCTACGCTGTGTGCCGTTATAAGCGGCTCCATGAGCGAGTTGTGCGGAACCACAAATCCGTATTGAACGCTTCCGTGCACTTGCCATTGCTCTTGTGCATGGATCAAAAGACCCAAGCAAACGGCAGACAGTGTGAACAGAAGTTTTTTCATTACAAGTTTTCTTTCAAGAAGTTGGTCATCTTACTGAACAAGTGCAAGCGTGTGTTTCCACCGTAAATGCCGTGGTCTTTGTTCGGATATACAAACAAGTCGAAAGGCTTATTCGCCGCAACCAATGCGCTTACCATGTCCATGGTGTTTTGGAAATGCACGTTGTCGTCTGCGCTTCCGTGCACCAACAAGTAGTTTCCTTTCAATTGCTTCGCAAAGTTAATCGGTGAGTTGTTTTCGTATCCACCTGAATTCTCTTGCGGTGTGCGCAAATATCTTTCGGTATAAACGCTGTCGTAATATTTCCAATTCGTTACCGGAGCAACTGCAATTCCCGTCTTGTAATAATCGGCTCCTTTGGTCATGCACAACGAAGTCATGTATCCGCCATAGCTCCATCCTTGCATACCAATGCGCGCTGCATCTATGTAAGATTGCTGACCTAAATATTTCGCGAAGTCAATGAAGTCTTGCGTTTCATTTCCACCTAAATTCATGTAGGTTGAATGTTTGAAATCTTTTCCTCTGAATTGTGTTCCGCGAGGATCACAGCTAACGACTATGTATCCTTCTTGACAAAGCAATTGGTACCACATGTAGTTCTTTCCGCCATACGAATCCAATACGGTGTTGCTTCCAGGTCCGCCGTAGATGGCAACAAGTACAGGGTATTTTTTATTCGGATCGAAGTTCGCAGGCTTCATCATCCAGCAATTCAAATCGACATTCGTTGAATTCTTAAACGAGAAAAATTCTTTCTTCACGCAATTGTATTGCGCCAACTTCTTCACCAAATTTTCATTGGTAATAAGTGTGCGCTTCACCACACCTTGATTGTCGCGAATGCAAAAAGTAGGAGGGGTGTTGGCATTGCTGTAGGTGTGAAGGAAATACTTCAATCCTTTGCTGAAAGCCGCTTCGTTCGTTCCATCGTCAGAAGTTAGGCACTTCCACGAGTTCTTTTTCAAATTCACACAGTACACATATTTTGAAGTCGCGTCTAGCGAACTGCTCATGCGTTTGCTGTAGTTCACTTGTGCAGCACGAGTAGAGCTGAAGTAAATGTTTCCTGCTTTTTCGTCGATGCCATAAAAATCAAGGATCTCCCAATTTCCGCTCGTTAACGCTTTTTCTACTTTCGTTCCCAAGTCTATTTGATACAAATGCGCGTAACCGCTTTTCTCGCTGGTATAGATCATACAATTTCCACCCGATAAAAATTGAATATTATCATTCACATCGATGTACGTTTCAGATTTCTCTTCCATCAGAACAGCAGTAGGCCATTTGTCAGAACCTTCCACACGAATGGGACTGGTTAATTCATAGATCAAGTGATTTTGATGGCGATTCATTTTTTGAATCAAGAGCTGCGTTTCTTGTTTGCCCCATTTGATGCGTGGGATGTATTCGAATTCAGCAGAAGTGGTTTCAACCAAGAAACTCTTGTTCTTCGACAATTCATAAATGTGAATGCTTACATCTGAATTCTTTTCTCCAGCCTTCGGATACTTGAAGGTGGTTCTTTCCGGATAAAGACTTCCGTAGATATCCATTCCGTATTCAGGAACGCTGCTTTCGTTGAATTTGTAGTAGGCGAGGAGTGAACCGGTTTCGTTCCAATACAATCCGCGATCGAATCCGAATTCTTCTTCGTACACCCAATCGGTGGCTCCGTTTATAATCTTGTTTTTCTCTCCGTCGAAAGTCACTTGCTTCTCTTCTTTCGTTTCAATATTGAAAATGAAAATGTTATTGTTACGAACGAATGCCACGCGTTTTTTATCTGGAGAGATTGTCGCCAAGCGTTGCTTTCCTTTCTTGAAGTCTGCAATGGGCGTGGTTTCTCCGGTAATTAAATTGTGCACGAAGTAATTCGACATGCTGCTCCATCGGTAAATGCCTTCACTTTCTGTTTCAATCAACAACATGCTTTCATCTGCATTGAACGAATAATTGTCGAAGGCGGTCATGGCATTCCCGAAAATCTTCTTGGCAGTTGTAATCGCTTTCAAGGTATCTCCATTCGCGAAACTGCATTGGATAATGGTTTGTCCGTTTGCATCAGACGCCAAGACATCTGAGAAAGACTCTCCGTCGTTCATGGAATTGAATCCGCCGAGGTATTCCGCATTGAATTCGCGGCTGTTCCAAATGAGTTCATTGGTAATTTTTTTCTGCGCAGTCGCACCGAATACGGTGGCTAAGAAAAACAAAGAGGCAAGGGTCTTTTTCATAATGTAAATCAGTTCCGAAAGATAAGCCGAATGCAGAAGATATGCAATTGTGCCTTTAATTTGCGGCATGAATTTGAAATTAGCTACACTCGCAATGCTAGCGGTTGCATTCAGCAGCTGCACACAGCAATTGGTTTTGGAAACGCTTCCGGTTACAGCCGAGCCAGGCCCCATTTCCTATGAAAAGGAAAAGCATTTTAAGAGTATTCATCAGATTACCTATGGCGGAGACAACGCCGAGGCATATTGGAGTCCAGATGGAAAACAATTGATTTTTCAGAGTAACAATTCGAAGTGGGGAGTGAGTTGCGATCAGATTTTTTTATTGAATGTGCAAGCGAAAGCAGACAGCTCGAAGCGTCAGTTGGTTTCTACCGGTCTGGGAAGAACGACATGTTCTTGGTTCATGCCAGACGGAAAGTCTTTCTTGTATGCTTCAACGCACAAAGGCGGAGAAGCTTGTCCACCGCCACTTCCAAACACAGGAAAATATGTTTGGCCGCTGTATGCGAGTTATGACATTTATACTGCAGATTTGAATGGAAATGTGCTGAAGCAATTGTCGAACTCTCCGCGTTACGACGCTGAAGCGACCATTAGTCCGAAAGGAGATCGAATCGTTTTCACTTCATTGCGCAACGGCGATTTGGATTTGTATACCATGAATTTAGATGGAAGCGATGTGAAGCAAATCACGTTCGACTTGGGTTACGACGGTGGTGCATGTTTTTCACCAGACGGAAAGAAAATCGTTTGGCGCGCTTCACGGCCGAAGACCAAAGAAGAAATTGAGGCCTATAAATCCTTGTTGAAGGAAGACATGGTTGAGCCTTCGAACCTCGAAATTTTCGTTGCCAATGCAGACGGTTCAGATGCCCACCAAGTAACCTCTTTGGGAAATGCGAACTGGTCACCAACGTTTTCACCGAAGGGAGATAAAATTCTATTCTGTAGCAATCACAACAGCCAGCGCGGATTCCCTTTCAATTTATTCTTGGTTAATTTAGATGGAAGCGGATTGGAGCAAGTGACGTACGATACGGAATTCGATTCGTTCCCGATGTTTTCACCGAATGGAAAATACTTGGTGTTCTGCAGCAATCGTCACAACGGAAGAACCCGCGATACGAATATCTTTATTGCTGAGTGGGTTGACTGACTTGTCGTTTGAATTTTAAAAAATCCTGCACAATGACAAATGTGAGCAGGGGCAGAACAACTACGACCAAAGGATTCTCATTCCAAGCTTCTTCAAACTGAAATTTCACCAAGGCTATCACGGCATGCGTCATACCGCATCCCCAACAATGAACGCCGAAAATTAGCGTGAACAAACAAGGTATTCCTACATCGCAAACGTCAAGAGCGTTAAGAATAACAGCAATGAATTCATAAATAATTAAGGATGAAACAATCCAGTTCTTTCTGAGATATTTGAAGAACACATTCAAAGATTAATTATCCTTCGAAGGTAATGGACACTACAAATGCACGAGAACGTAATTTGTCTAGTGGAATGGCGTATTTCGTGTCTTCGTGAATAAGTAAATCCGGAATTCCAATACTTGTTTTAAACTCTACAGCGAACTTAAAAAACGGAAGGAAGAAATCCATTCCGCCGCCTGCTTCCACACAATAATCGTTGCTTTTCAATTTAACGACAATCTCACTTGACTGGTTATTACTTACATTTTTTTGGGACTGCATGTCGCGTGCATACTTTCCTCCAACCAAAGCATAAGCCGCAAAGTTGCCCGTTCTGTTTGTTCTGAATTTGAATAGAACAGGAAATTCCAACCACACGCTTGAGATGGGTTTCGTTTGCGTTTCAATTTTGTTGTGTGGACGAAGAAATTGGTATTGAAGAGAACGGTCTTGGAACGATAGTCCAGGTAAAAAACGCACATTTACATTTGGAATCGGATTGTACGAAGCTAGAATGTGCAGGTTGAATCCGGCTTGCGGAACATTTGTAATGCTTAGCAACGAATCTTGAAATGAAAAATCGGGTTTGTAATTAATAAAAAACGAACTCTGATTTCCGCTTAACGCAAAACCAAAATGATATTTTCGGTAATCGAATTTAGCCAAGTTGAGCGCAGCGCGATCACGTTGAGCAAAGGATGTGAATGCAATGAAGCTGAATAAAAATGCTGCAACTAATTTTTTCATTGTAGTTCTTTCAACATAACGGTTCTAAAAATCCAAGGCACAATAAGGGAAAAGATTAAAGCACTCAATACCATTCCCGAAATACCAGCGGCCACAACAGTTTTTGCCGAGGTCATGGTGTTAACGCGTTCGATATAACTTTGTTGTATTTCCTCTTTGGTTAAGTCTTTCAACTGTTCATTTGAAGAGGTTATTGCGGCCACTTTTTCCGGCGTATTCAAGGCCTCTTCCAACTGCGCATAGTCGGCTGCTCGTTTAATGCTCATGTCATTAGACGTGGAATAATAAACGCCAATAGCCAATCCAATCGCCACCGCGTAGGCCACTCCCGTGCGCAAACACAATTTGAAATCATCGAAATAACTGCGTACTTGTGGTTCTTTGTTATACGTTTTGTAGAGCGTTAGCACCAACAGTATGAGAACAAAAATGAGATTCAGCATGACACCCTTGGGCTGGGCTTCGGCATAATTAAATGCATAAGCATACCCCAGGCTGAAGCGCACAATTAGCCACAAACCGGCTAAAGAAAGGGCATAAGCCCAAATGCGCCAGGTGCTCATTATGAATTCATGGTTACTAAGAACTCCTCATTCGATTTCGTGCGCTCAATGCGGTCTTTCACGAATTCCATGGCTTCAACCGGATTCATATCCGCTAAGTGTCTTCTTAAAATCCACATGCGTTGAAGCGTGTCTTTGTCTTGCAACAAATCTTCGCGACGTGTTCCCGAAGAAAGAATATCAATGGCAGGGAAAATACGGCGGTTGCTGATCTTACGATCCAATTGCAATTCCATGTTACCTGTTCCTTTGAACTCTTCAAAGATCACCTCGTCCATCTTACTTCCTGTATCTACCAAGGCCGTTGCTATAATGGAAAGCGATCCGCCGTTTTCTATCTTACGCGCAGCTCCGAAGAAACGCTTAGGCTTCTCTAATGCATTCGCTTCAACACCACCCGACAACACCTTTCCGCTTGAAGGCGCTACGGTATTGTAGGCACGCGCTAAACGCGTAATCGAATCTAAAAGAATGCACACATCGTGTCCACATTCAACCAAACGCTTGGCTTTTTCCAAAACAATGTTGGCAATCTTTACGTGGCGCTCTGCTGGCTCATCGAAGGTTGAAGCCACCACTTCACCTTTCACACTGCGCTTCATATCGGTAACCTCTTCCGGACGCTCATCTATAAGCAATACAATTAAGTACGTTTCCGGATGGTTCATGGCAATGGCATTCGCAACGTCTTTCAACAAAGTAGTCTTACCCGTCTTCGGTTGCGAAACAATCATTCCACGCTGTCCCTTTCCAATTGGCGCGAACAAATCCATAATGCGCATACTCACATTGTTGTTGTTGTCTGCCAAATGGAAACGCTCTTGCGGGAACAAAGGCGTTAAGAATTTAAATGGAATACGGTCACGCACCCAAGCTGGGTCGCGTCCGTTAATGTTGTCGATTCTTATTAACGGGAAATATTTTTCACCTTCTCTTGGCGGACGAATTGCTCCGCGAATGGTATCGCCCGGTAACAATCCGTAAGTTTTAATTTGTTGTTGAGAAACATACACATCATCCGGAGAATTCAAATAATTGAAATCCGAAGAACGCATAAATCCGAATCCGTCAGGCATCACTTCCAACACACCTTCAGCCATCACCAATCCATCGAAATTGTATCCGTGCTCATCGGGCATTCCTCTGCGCTGACGGTCTGGACGAACGATGTTCTGATCACGCTCTGCTTGTCCTTCCGGACGCTCGGGTCTGTTCGGTCTCTCCGGACGATCTTGTCTTTCTGGACGATCCTTGTGTTCAGGTCGTTGATTTTTCTGATTCGGGTGTTGCGGACGCGGTTGTCCGTCTTTCTTCGCTAAAACTAAAAATGGAATTTCAGGTCTGCTTTCAGCTGCAGGAGTTTCTTCCACAACAACAGTTTCTTGTTGTTCGGGTTGAATATCATTCGACACTTCTACCTTAGCTGGTACCTCTTCCTTTTCAGCTTTGTATGGCTTTCTTTCGCGTGTTTTTTTCGAACGATCTGAAGACTCGTTATTCTCAGTAGACTGAGGAGCGCTTGTGTTTTCTGCAGGTGCAGAAGCCGCCACTGGCGCGGCACTTGAAACAGTCTGACGGTCCATAATGGTTAAAACCAAATCTTGCTTTTTTAATTTTTCAGCATTTGCAATGCCTAAATTTTCAGCAACAGATTTTAGTTCTGCCACTTTCATGGCGTTTAAAGTTAAAATATCGTACATGTAGGGGAAATGAAATTCAAAATGTAAAGTTGGGAATTGGAAAGCGAATTGCTTTCAACAGTGCAAGGATACAACGCAATTGGTAAATATTCAAAAATTATTTTAGTCGTGTTCAACGGTTTGAATTAGTAGCTGTTTCCATGCATGAATACTCGATTGCATGGAATATTTTTCTTGAAATTTCTGTTCAAGTTGAATGGCCCAGTTCTTCCGATCAGAGTCGTTCGTCATGACTTCCAACCAAGTCTTACTTAGCTGAGTTGGATTCTTCGGTTCGAAGAGGTATTTCTTGATTTCTAAAATCTCGGCTGTTCCTGCGGTATTGCTTCCAATAACAGCAACACCACTTGCCATGGCTTCAATGGTAACCATGCCAAAGGTTTCTTCCCAACTTGGAACAATAACCATATCGAAGGCATTGTACATCTGTTGAATGTTGGGCTGATGGGGAATGAAAGTAACCACCTCTTCAAGAAGAGAATCCGTAATGGAGTTTTTCAATTCCTGAACATAATCGTCGGATTCATTTTTTGTTTTATCTCCTACAAAAACAACCTGAATGTTCTTATCGCTATGCTGCACCAACGGAATGGCTTGAATAACTTCGAGCTGACCTTTCTTCGGATCTAATCTTCCCACAATACCCACAATAAATTTATCCGGAGGAAGATTCAATTCTGCGCGAGCTTGTTCCTTAGACAAACGGGTAGAGGCAGAGATGGCAGTTCCAATGGGAATGATATGCAATTTTTCTTCTGAAAGTCTCGTGTGCGTCAAAACCTGCTTTTGCATATAGTTCAGGGTAGAAACCCAAGCGTCGATTCGCTTGAAGCGAATCGTATGAATAAAATCTTTTTTTGTAACGCCAAGAATCATGGCTTGGTGATAGGCCAATTTTATTTTTCGCTTCGAAAAATACTTCACCCAACCTAGAAAATCGAGATCGCGCGTATCGCTGAAATGCACTGCATCAATCTCATCTTTTTCGAAGAGCTTCGCTACCTGTCGCGCATGCTTAAAGTCGAAGTATTTTTTGTTTCGAGCAACAACCTGCATGGGAAGGTTTAATTCTATAGCGTGCTGAAAGAGTGGAGTTCCTTCAACCACATAGGTGCAAACTTGAAATCCTTCGGCTTGAAGCGCCTTCGCATAGCGAAGCGTTTTCATCTCCAGTCCGCCCCAACTGGCAGAGCTGCAATAAAATGCAAGTTTCGGTAGGGAAGGGTTGTTGCTCATTCGTCGAAAACGTCTAGGAGCATAAGCGCTTCAGAAAGTTCACCTTCTGTTTTAAAGTCTTTTTGAAGGCGTGCTAATTTCTTTCCTTGTAAGTAAATTTCAATGGCTCGCTCGGCGTTTCCTAACAACTCGTGAAGTTGTCCAGCCTTGAAGTAGGAAGGTAAATATTCAGCTTGGGAAAGCATTAACTGCTCTAAGATTTCAACAGCTCGCGCACCCTGTTCGAGCTTTTCATATTCCAAGGCAGAGGCGTAAAGAAGGAAAGGGTCGTTTGGATGCGTCTCTAACATTTTTAGAATCTGATCCAAGCGTGTGTTCGACATGCTTATTTCTTTTCAATTTCAGCAGTAATGCTTCTGTCGTGAAGAGCAGTGCACATGCGTTCCATTTCTTTGTATGGCCCCGATTTTACGACTGTTTTACCTGTCGTGTGAACAAGTAAAGCGCATTGTTCAGCCTGAATCCATTCATGCTTGCAAATAGTCATAAGCGCATGAATCACATGGTCGAAGGTGTTAACATCATCGTTATACACCACAAGCTGATATTGCTCGTCGGAAACGACTTCAGTTAATACTTCTTCTTCGGTTTCTGTTTGATTGAAAATATTCATACCGTGCAAAATTAAAGAAGTTTTTGAAAATTGTATCGTCGGCTTTTCAACACTTAACATTGGGTTATTGTTTGTTAATTGGTTTGGTTGTTACTTAGCCGAATGATGGACAATGAGAACGAAATGAACGGTTCGAATAATTTGATTCTTTCCGATTCGGCAAAAATTAAGGTATTAATTATTGAAGATGACGAGTTAATTCGTGCTTT
>CALCNZ010000136.1 GCA_937897625.1 uncultured Flavobacteriales bacterium | reverse complement strand
CCTTACAAATTATGCAGATAACCAGCAGCAACCGTCAACAACACCAACAACGCTGAAAGGACAATGTACGTCCATTTAACAAGCGGAGTGAGGACAATGCGACCGGCGTTTTCGATGTGCTGATAAACAGACAACGATGAACGTAAGTAGTAGAAGGCGCCAATGGCAGAGGTAATGATCATGACCACAACCAATGCGAAATACTTCGCTTCAACCAATTGAGCAATCACGAAATACTTCGCAATGAATCCGCTGAATGGAGGAATACCAGCCATTGACAATAACGCTGCTGTGAATGCAAACGCTAACACGCTGTTTCTTCTGTACAATCCTTTCAACGGATTGCCTTCCAACGTTTGTGTTTCTTTAATTACTCCGAAGGCAATTAAACCTGCGATGCTGTATGTGAGCAAGTAGAATAACAAGCTCAACAACGACGCATTACCTATAATGGTCGACAATAAAAATCCTGCGTGAGAAATACTTGAATACGCCAACATACGCTTCACGTCGGTTTGCCAAAGGGCTGCTGTGTTCGACGCAATAAGCGTTACAGCCGCGATAACTCCGATAACATAACCGTTCGCTTCAACAAAGTAATGGAAGGGTCCTGTGAAGAGCTTAAACAACGCTACCATGGCAGCTGCTTTCACCAAGGTTGACATGAACGCTGTGATCCATGTTGGAGCACCTTGATAAACGTCTGGTGTCCATATGTGGAAGGGTGCTGCTGAAATTTTGAAAAGGAATCCAACCAAGATCATGGTAATTCCAACATTCAAAATGATTGAAGTTTCAGATCCGTCTTGAACGAAGTTCGAAATAACCGCTAAATCGAAACTTCCAGTTGCACCGTACACCAAGGTAATTCCGAACAACAAAATAGCAGAAGCAACAGATCCTAAGATGAAATATTTGAATCCACTTTCGTTCGAAGCCAAGTCGTGCTTCTTACTTGCTGCCAAAACATAAACGGGAATACTTAAAATTTCAACTCCTAAAAACAACATAGCCATGTTTCCGAACGCTGCCAATAATCCGGCTCCGCAAAAACTGAAAACAACCAAGGCATACAAATCTGTTTTTCCTTCGTGCTGCTTGAAGTAAGAAGAGGAAAGAATGAACCAGAAGAACAACACCACTGCGAATACACCGAGTGCAAGGTTGGCTCCGTTTTCATACACCAACATGGTGTGATTGAATGGCGTTTCAACAGTGTTCCAATCGGCAACAACGAATCCTACCAAGGTGGCCAACGCTAATAAAATAAACGGAAGGACGTATTTCTTCAGGTTTAGAATGTCTAAAACCAATACACCAATTCCCAATAATGCGGTTAATAATAACTCTTTCATAAAATTATATTCCAGTAAGTTGAAGGCCTTTGTGAACTACGTCGAGTAACATACCCGGATAAACACCGATAGCAATTGTAATAATGACAAGAATGGTTAAGACCATTTTCTCTGAAGCAGTCATTTCAGCAAACGCAAGTTCTGTATTGTGTTTACCCAACATGGTGCTCTGAAATGCACGAAGCATATACACTGCTCCGAAGACTACTGTTAATCCGGCTACCAAAGCCATAACAATGTTGTGGCTTCCGACGCTTTGAAGCAACAAGAACTCACCCACAAATCCGCTTGTTACAGGCAAGGCTACAGATGCCATAACAATCACGAAAAACAAAAAGGCAAAGGCAGGATGCTTTTCACGAAGTCCACCCATCTTGTTGAAATGATCGTGTCCAACGCGCGATTCAATCATATCAGCAATGAAGAATAATCCCAAGGCAATAACACCGTGAGATACCATTTCAATCAAGGCACCTTCGTAAGCCGTGTTTCCGTTTGCTAAAATTCCTAATGCAATCATGCCCACGTGAGCAATCGAAGAATAGGCGATAAGCAATTTGAAGCTGGTCTGATTCAACGCAACGAATGAAGCGTAAACAATGCTAATCACACACAACCACATGGCCCAATCTGCATCTGCAACTCCTGCAGGCACCATAGGCATGGTTATACGAAGCAATCCGTAAGTGGCCATCTTCAACATAACCGCTGCAAGCAAAATAGTTCCTGCTGTTGGTGCAGCTTTGTAGGTGTTAGGCTGCCATGTATGGAAAGGGAAGATTGGAATTTTCACTGCGAAGGCAATGAAGAATCCGGCGAATACCCATGTTTGTTCGTGTTGAGAAAGTTTCGATCCAGCTGCAATCATGTCTGAGATTAAGAAGCTGTCTGCGAACTGACGAACGTACAACAACGAGAACAACATGAACAATGAAGCAAACAACGTGTAAACGAAGAACTTCAACACAATCGCGTTTTTGTTTTCAGCTTTGCTCCATTGAAGAATGATGAAGTAAATGGGAACCAATGCTGCTTCGTAACAGATGTAGAACAAGAACGAATCGTTCGCTAAAAACGCTCCCATCATGGCCGAAGACATGAAGAGAATTAATGAAAGGAATGTCGAAGCATTGCGCATTTCATGTTTGCTAGCCACATGAACAATGAACGGAAGCAAGCAGGCATTCAATAGAACCAACAAGATGCTGGTTGCATTCAACGACAATGCGAAGTGGGCGCCAAGCGGAGCAATTATGCCACCATCGAATTCAAGCAATTCTGTTTTGCCGTATGATAGAGCCACTGCTGCGCCAATAGCTAGCGCTGCATTCAATAAAGAACCTACCCATGCTAACGTCTTCGATAAGTCAGATGATAGAAACATCATCAGTCCGAAGAATGCGGGTATACAAAGTAGTGCGAGGGTTAACATAGGTGCTTATGCTTTAAAAATCAAACTCAATAAAATAATCAATCCAATCATGAAGGTGAGCAAGTAGCCCGCAATGTGTCCGCCGTGCAATCTTCTAGCAAGCGATCCAACTCCTTCAGCGGCAGTTCCGGCAGCGTTCACAATGCCGTCAATAATCTTCCATTCAACAACAGTTGCGAATGCATGTCCAATTGCGTTCGCTGGTTTCTTGAACATTGCTTCATACAACTCGTCGAATCCGTATTTCTTATTCAAAAGTTTGTGAATAGGGGAGGTGATTTCATTGTCTTCTAAAACCGGAGTGGCTTTCGAAATGTAAATGTTGTGAGCGATATATATCATAACCGCAGCTACGCCCATAGTTGCGAGAGCTAAAATAATTTCAGCTAATCCTGACAATTCAGATTCGGCAATTAATACAGGTCCATCTATAGAATTTTGTTTAAGGAACCAATCGAGTGCATGTGGGAAATGAATCGCGTGTCCCAATGCGTGAGGGAATCCAATAAATCCGCCAACAATTGAAAGCACAGCCAATACCCACAATGGAATGGTCATGGAAGCAGGAGACTCATGCAAGTGATGCTCTTGGTCGTGTGTACCTCTGAACTTTCCGTGGAAGGTTAAGTAATACATGCGGAACATGTAGAACGCTGTGCAAGCAGAAGCAATTACCAATAGA
>CALCNZ010000135.1 GCA_937897625.1 uncultured Flavobacteriales bacterium | reverse complement strand
TGCTGGTTATCTGCATAATTTGTAAGGAAATCGGGTCGAAATATCTTTCGACCCACACAGGGAAGAAAAGAATCTGTTTCTCATTCTGTTTCTCATTCTATTCTAAACTCCAATTTTTTTTTCACAACTTTGCAAAACATACCATGAATTGGTATATTTGTGATGCAACATAAAAAAGTCATGGCTAAAAACACTTCAATACTACTCGGAGATTATTTCGAGAATTTCATAAATGGAATGGTACAAACTGGAAAGTTCTCTTCTGCCAGCGAAGTTGTGCGAACCGCATTAAGAATGTTCGAACAAGAAGAATCTAAAAAACTTGAACTCATCAGAGAACTTGAAAAAGGTGAAAAATCCGGGATAGCAAAAGATTTCAATAGAGACTCTTTTTTGAAAAAGCTTAAAGCAACACATTTGAAAAAATGATTCCGCAGATAAGTAAGGAAGCCGAAAGAGACTTAGAAAAAATCTGGCTGTACTCTCAAGAAAACTGGTCCGAAGAACAGGCTGACCGTTATCTCAATTTAATTTTTGATGAAATTGAATACTTAAGCGAACATCCTGAATCTGGCCTCGATTATGGTGAAATCAAAAAAGGATATCGCAGATCAAAAGTGAAATCACATTTAATCTTTTACAAACTGAACATCAAGAAAGACAAATTAGAGGTAATAAGGATTTTGCATGAAATGATGGATATCGAAAATCGCTTATAGCAAATGAAAATAATTAAAACCATATTCCTTTCAGATGTTCAAAGCGAACAAATCAATTCTCTTTGGAATTCAGAGTATCCTTTGAAATTAAAAGATCGATTTCCAATTTTACTTGAAGGAACAACTTGGCACAACCATTATTTAATTGAAGATTCGAATCGTCTGATCGTCGCATGGGCGGTGATGTTTGAACACAACAATCAAATTCGTTTTTCCATAATAGTATCGCAAGACCATCAGGGAAAAGGATTGGGGAAATTATTACTCGATCATCTGAAATCGGCTCACATCGAATTCTACGGTTGGGTTATTGATCACAATACTGACCTTAAATCGAGCGGCGAAAATTACATCTCTCCCCTTCCATTCTATCTCAAACAAGGATTTGCAATCATGCCCAATCTGCGCATCGACACCGAAATGATTCAAGCGGTGTTGGTGGGTTGGAAGAAACGCAATAAACTGGATAGCCATAATTCCCTGTGTGCTACTCAGCATGAACTAGCCTCTAGGAAAAATGAAGAGAGACTAGACTCTGCAATTGCAAAATTAAAGTGAGTTAAGATGCCTCATCCATTAGCCCCTCGTTGCTCAGCAGCCATCGTCGAAGACATTCGCAACGCATTCGCCCAAAGGGCATTCGTTACTTCGTAACATTAGTCAAAGACATCAGTTACTTCGTAACATTCGTTGTATAACAACATCACCCCATGAATAACCAAGAAATCTACTCCGAAGCTCCAACCTACTTCCACTACTACTACGGACTTATTCCGTCGAATGACTTGCTAGTGGCGTTGGAAGAAGATTTGAATACAACACTTGACATTCTTAAATCGATCCCTTCCGAAAAAGAAAACTTTGCATACGCACCGGGTAAATGGACAACCAAAGAAGTGTTCAAGCACATTATAGAATGTGAACGCATCTTCGCTTATCGCGCCTTGCGTTTTTCACGCTTCGACAGCACGCCTCTTCCTGGATTTAACGAAAACGATTTCATTGAAAACTCGAAGCAAATGAATCAGAGCCTTGCTGAATTAATTTCTGAATTCGAACTCGTCCGCAAATCAACCATTGCCTTATTCAAATACATGTCGCCTGAAATGCTTGAATTCAAAGCTCACGCGAACAACACTTCCTACTCCACTCGCGCCATCGGCTTTATGATTGTAGGTCATTGCATTCATCATTGCAATTTTGTAACGCAGAAATATTTGTGAACGGAGTTGTTGGAACTACGTTGTTTGAACTACGTTGTTAGAACTTCGTTGTAGGAACTTCGTTGTTCAACCCTCGTCGAAGACTCTCGCAATATTTGTTGCCTTCGAATAGCTAGTTGTACTCGGATTAATAATAATTGGCATGCGCTTTCATCACAACAATCTTATTCGAAAGTATAATTAGAGAAATTAATTCTTAATTTAGTTGTGGAATGAAGTACCTATCAGACAATAAATCGGTTGAAAGAGCGCTCAACAAAACATGGTGGTATGTCGGGATTCCCTTTATTTCGATATTTATCGCATTAGTCATTTCTGGTTTTTACTTAATGACCGCATACAAATTAAAAGAAATATTTGCCGCTCTAACATTATTCGGATCTCTTATTATTTCGGGATTTATTGGTTATCTGTTATCTGCCAGGTGGTTTGCTGAAGCAATTGACAAGGTTGATGACC
>CALCNZ010000134.1 GCA_937897625.1 uncultured Flavobacteriales bacterium | reverse complement strand
AAAGCGTAAACGCTATTAGCCACTTTACAGACTGGACAATTGCTCACGTGCACGTTGGTGCACTCGGTTGGAACGGCTTTTTGACATTCGGTGTGTTGTATTGGTTAATCCCACGCATGTGGCAAACAGATCTATACTCGAAGAAGTGGGCGAACTGGCACTTCTGGATTGGAACCTTGGGAATTCTATTGTACGCCATTCCTATGTATTGGGCGGGTTGGATGCAAAGTAGCATGTGGAAGGAATTCACACAAGAAGGACAATTGCAATATCAGTTTTTAGAAACGGTGCAAACCATGCGTCCGTTCTACATGGCTCGCTCATTGGGCGGATTACTTTACTTGGTAGGAGCCATTATTATGGTGGTGAACTTGGTGAAGACTGCGAAGCAAGGGGTGTTCTTGGCTGAAGAAAAGGCAGAAGCAGCGCCATTGGTTAAAGCTCGCATTACAGGAAACGAACACTGGCACCGTGTTATTGAAAGAAGACCGCTTCAGATGTTGGTGTTCGCCCTGGTGCTTGTGGCCATAGGTGGTGTAATTGAAATGATACCAACGTTCTTGGTGAAGGAAAACATTCCAACCATTGCGGCTGTGAAACCTTATACACCGCTTGAATTGGAAGGACGCGACATTTACATTCGTGAAGGATGTTACACGTGTCACTCGCAAATGATTCGTCCGTTCCGTTCTGAAACTGCTCGCTACGGCGACTACTCAAAAGCAGGTGAGTTCGTTTATGATCATCCGTTCCAATGGGGATCAAAACGTACTGGTCCAGACTTGGCGCGCGAAGGAGCTGGCAGCTTGAAACGCATGGACAGCTGGCATTACAACCACATGATGGATCCGTCTTCCATCTCTACCGGATCAATTATGCCGCGCTACCCTTGGTTGTATGAAGACAAGATTGACTTCGCAGAAATTACCAATAAGATGAAAGCCATGCAAACATTGGGAGTTCCATATACCGATGCTGACATTGCTGCGGGGGCCGATAGTGCTCGCTCTCAAGCGAAGCACATGGCAGACGGACTTATGCCCGAGTTCAAGCAAAATCAATTGCTTACCAGCGAAGAAGGACTTCAACCCGATCATGAAATTTTAGCGCTTATCGCCTACTTGCAACGCTTAGGAAGAGACGCAGCACCCGTTCAAAAATAAAACTGAAGTAAGATGAAATTTATTAACTACCTCGAATCCATAACAGATGTAAGCATCTATCCGCTTGCCTCCCTGTTCATTTTCGTCATCTTCTTCGCAGGCGTATTGTACCGCGTGCTTCGTGAAGACAAGGCAAGTATTGAAGAACAAAAAAACATTCCACTAGATCTGTAAAAGCCATGAAAGAAGCTATAACAGCGCTGCCCGTCAGCACATACTCACCGTATCAAGATCCAATCTTCTACGGATTAATCCTAGTCGCAGCAATGCTGTTGATTTATATTTTTCAGTTGCAAGGGGTTATGAAAGCCGTTGCAAACAAAGCGAAACAAGACAAGAAAAAGCAATCGCGCAACTGGCCAACGGCGATATTGATCATTCTTATTTACTTCGGATTTTCAAATGTTGCTTCAGCGGCAACAGGTGATCAAGTGTTGAAATTCCTTCACAACGGATTTGGAAACACACCCTTCAATGCGTTATTCACTTTGATTGTGATTGAATTGTGCGTGGTGTTGTATTACAATCGAATGATTAAATACTTAACCACCGATTTCGTTGGGTTGAAGGAAGGAGCGCCCGAGGCCCGCACTGAAAAAGTAGGCCCCTCGCTTTTGGATAAACTCAACAAGTCTGTTGAAATCAAAGACGAAGCGGCTATTCTTACTGATCACGATTACGATGGCATTCGCGAATTAGACAATGCCTTGCCACCTTGGTGGAAGTATGGCTTCTACTTGACCATTGTTTGGGCATTCGGATACTTATTTTATTTCCATGCAGGAGGAAACGGACCGTCTTCGCTTCAAGAATATCAAACGCAAATGGCAGATGCTGAAAAGCAAATGGAAGAATATCGAAAGAATGCGAAGAACCTTGTCGATGAAACGACAGTTGTTTTACTAACAGGATCCGACGACTTGAAAGCAGGCTCTGCCCTATTCGCAGCGAACTGCGTAAGTTGTCACGGTACAAGTGCTGAAGGGAAAATTGGTCCGAACCTTACCGATCAATACTGGAAGCACAGCGGAGATATTAAAGATTTGTTCAAGACCGTTAAACTCGGAGTTACCGGAACGGGAATGAAATCTTGGAAAA
>CALCNZ010000133.1 GCA_937897625.1 uncultured Flavobacteriales bacterium | reverse complement strand
TTCATCTATTCTCTAGCCACATCGTTAGTTTTTTTAGGTCTTTTATACTTCTTAAAATTTAGTAGTGTTCCTAATTTTTATTCAAAGTATGGTTTTGTAAAATGCAAGGACAACAATAAAATGCTCCTTTCAATGAATACGATTCAACAATTGTTTTAACTACGGCCTCGGATTGTTGAAAGGTACATTCTGACCATCAACAAACGGTGCAATATCAATGATGGGCATGTACTTCCATTTGCCATTTTCTAAAACATATCCGTCATAGCTACCATCTGGTCCATATTCTGGAAAGAAGCCTTCATAGATCGCTTCACGCGGAGACAAGTGATCAACGACTATTGTTTTTTGTTTGTCGTAATAACGCAACGAACACGCCACCTGATCGCTGTATTCAAAGACCACGCGCTTCGGATTGCGATCTTCAAATTCGAAAAAGTTACCGCCGAATTTACATCCATCGCTTTCAATCGTAATCACTTCAATCACTTTGTAATTCGAAAGGTTGTCCTTCGATTCGAATCCCAATAGCGCATAACTATTTCCTCCTTTCTTTCCTTTGCCCATGGGCACAACAGAATAGTACAACGCCCCAGGCCATTTCCCTTCATCATAAATTTTATTGTCCCACTTCTCTGCTTTAACCGGAGTGTAATTCAATTTGAAAAACAAAGGCTCACCCGATTTTGAAGTCTTGAACACCACACATCCGAAATACAATTGCGTGCCGTCTTCCTTCGGATAATTCCACGTAAACACCCGAAGTTTTCCGTCTGATGAAACAGGCTTGAACATACGCAGCGCTTCAAACGGATAAGCGAAAAAATCTTCAAGTGAACAAACAGATTCCAATTCGGAAATCATCTTGTTCGATTGCTCAAGCGCATTGCTTTCGTTACCGTTCGATAAGGAAGTGTAATATTCTAATATGCGCTGCTCGGCTTCGTTCGAAGATTGCGCCCTTCCACCAAAAGAAAAAAGGTTGAAGACGAATAGAAGAAGTGTAGCCTTTTGAAGTGTCATGATTCAGTAACGCAAAGAAACAGATTTTTGTTTTGTCTTTATTTTTTCTTGTTGAAAATCCACGCGAATTCCACTCCGACATAATACGCTTGTGTTAACGGCGACTTCGGGAATTTCAAATACACTTCATCGTTGTTTAAAATCTTCGCTGCATAGCGAAACCGCTGCGTGTAATAACCCGTGAGCGATGCGCGAGGAGTTACCACCAAATGTTTTCCAAATACCAAGGCACGATAACCTATGCCGGCTTGAAAATAGGGCGCAACGTTTTGAATGTTTTTTTGAAGAGTCGTCGCGCTATCCGTAAGTTGAACAGTCATGCGCGACGCATTAACCCCTCCTTCAACAAAAAGAAATATGCGTGTACCCAAGGGACCAGCGGCAACCGGACTAAACCAGGCCTTCGGGCCAGTAATGAATTGCAATCCAATTTGAACTTCTTGAAGGTCGAGGCGAACGGTGTCTTCCGCAAATAATTTGGAAGTGCGCGTTCTGTATGTCGCATGCGGAGCTAGATACAGCGATCTTCTTTTGCTTAATGGAATGTTATATCCGAGTGAACCGCTATACCCGCGAACAGGATGCTCAAGCGAAATTAGGTTGTAGGAATGACGTGAATTAAACGAGTCAACGGCTGCGGAAATATCTGGAGTATTCTGATAAAATGCACCGCCTTGAAAAAGCAATTGCGCATTTAATGTCAGCGATAACAAAATGAAGAATGAAACGAATAAGCTCTTCATAATTGGTTGTTCAATGCGTCTAGTTTAGAGCCAAAGGTATAACCTAATGTTGTTGCTCGGAACTTAGCGGTTTCCGCTTTTTCTCCTTCGAACAATTCATTTACGGTTGCATGAAAGAGCGAAACCCATTCGTTGAAATCGGTAGAGTTCGCGTGAAGATTCGAATGTTTGTCGAAGACGTTCGTGGTATACCCCGGTTCATCTAACAAGACAAAAGACCAGAAGTGAACCATCTTCGGTTTGTGTGTTTCGAAATTCAAGTGTGCAAAAAAGTGCGCAAGTTTTTCATCTTGAAGAACACGATCATAGAACACGTCTACAAGCTTTACAATATCTTCTTTGGTTTGAATGTCTTCTTTCATAATAGTTCAAATGTAAAAAGGGCTTCCTGAAGGAAGCCCTTTTATCTGATAAATCAGAAGATTTAGTTTTTCATCAATTGCATTTGAATGCTATTTTCTTCATTGTTAATTTGAAGAATGTAGATTCCATTTGACCAATTTTCAGAAGGAAGGGTGAAGGTGTTTTTTCCAACTTGAATTCCTCTTCTTTCTGTGTGAATGGTTTTTCCTGTAATATCTGTTACTCGTATTTGAATAGC
>CALCNZ010000132.1 GCA_937897625.1 uncultured Flavobacteriales bacterium | reverse complement strand
GAGGATTTAGCGGATCGCACGCGCTACCTTAATGCGCGCTCGACCTTGAATGCCCTCCTCGGCTACGGCGTCGTGCCGATCATCAATGAAAACGATACCGTCGTTACCGACGAGCAAATTCAAGCTTATTACGAAGCGAATAAAGCTTCAATGAAAGTGAATGAGCATTTCATGAAATTAAAATTTTGTTCCCTTCCTGAAAAATCGAAAGACGCAAAAAACATGTCCACCGCATTTGAATCCGATGACATAGCAACGTGGGAAGCGTTTTGTGTTCAGTCGGGAGCAAAGCATTATTACAATTACTCAACCTACATCAATTGGGAACAGTTCGCGCAGCTTATTCCACTTGCTATAGCAGATCGCTCGCAGTTTTTGACACAGGCTACTTCCACTCAAAAGATAAATTTCAATGGTGAAATATTTTGGGTGAAAATGGGTTCCTATTTACTTCCCGGAGATTCGTCTCCCTTGGAAATGGTGCGAAGCAATATTGCAAGTATCTTGCTGAACATACGAAAGCAAGAGCTTTTGCAGAAAATGAGAAATGGCCTGTACGAACAAGCAAAATCGGAAGGTAAATTAGAACAATAAGCGAATGAAAAAAGGTGTTTTAGGTTTGGTGTTTGCGTTGCTGTCTGTCTTTTCATGGGCACAGCCGGGTAAAACCATCGATAAAATTATTGGAGGTGTTGGAGCTGAGGTTGTTCTTCTTTCCGATTTAGAAAATGCAAAGTTCGAATTAACCCAAGGGAAATCGCAACTTCCCGCAGGAAAGGAATGTTCCATTTTTGAAAATCTCATGTATCAAAAACTTCTGCTGCACCAAGCCAAGGTAGATAGCGTGGAAGTTACAGACGGAGAGGTAAATGCACAAGTAGAGAAACGAATTACCTATTACGTTGAAATGCTCGGTAGCGTTGAACAATTCGAATCTTATTACGGCAAGCCAATCTCACAATTAAAGGTAGATTTTTTCGATATGATTCGCGATCAGCTACTCACTCAAAAAAAACAAGAAGAGATTACCAAAAATGTGAAGATTACTCCTTCTCAAGTCTTGAAGTATTTTCAGTCCTTGCCTGTAGATTCATTGCCGCTCATTGGTGAGCAAGTTCAATATTCACAAATAGTCATTGCTCCGCTTATTCCAGAAAGCGAAAACCAACAGGTGATTCATTTTTTAGACAGCGTTCGAACCGATATTGCTTCGGGAAGAACGAGCATGACCATTCAAGCGCGAAGACACAGCGAAGATCCCGGTTCGAAATTTAAAGGCGGTTGTTACGACATGATAAAAAAAGGAAGTTTCGTTCCTGAATATGAGTCAGCCGTTTTCACTACCGATGAAGGAAATTACTCTCCCGTGTTCAAGTCGACCTACGGTTACCATTTCGTGAAGGTGGTCGAAAAGCGAGGAGAATATTATAGAGCATGCCACATCTTAATGTCACCGAAAATTAAAGACGAAGATTTCAATAGATGTAAAGCGCAAATAGATTCTGTCTATAACGAATTAAAGGCGAAAAAGCTGTCATTTAATGCCGCTGCCGCTAGATTCAGCACAGATGAAGAAACCAAGAATCAGGCAGGAAAAATTATGAATATGCAAACGGGTGGAACACGTCACGACGTTGCTACTTTGTCTGCTGAATTGAATTTAACGCTTTCAAAATTGAAAGAAGGTGAATTGTCTGAGCCGCAATTGGCGAAGCAACCCAACGGAAAGGAAGCATATGTAATCTATCAGTTAGATGCTCGCATTCCCGCGCACAGAGCGAACATGGAGCAAGACTATGAATTGTTTCAAGCCAAAACAGAGAGCATCGAACGTCAGAACGCAACAGACGTTTGGGTTGGAAAATCATTAAAGAAAAATTATTCATTCATGGACGAACAGTTTAAAGGCTGCACGTTTCAATTCAACTGGAATAAAAAATAACACCATGACCACATTTACATCAGATGCTGAAGCGTTAGATGCGTTGAAGGAAAAGTACAACGCGCTGAAATTCGAGATTCAAAAAGTAATGGTTGGACAAGACGAAGCCGTGCGCGACGTTATTATTTCTATTCTTGGAAATGGTCACTGTCTGTTAGTAGGTGTTCCAGGATTGGCAAAGACGCTTTTGGTGAACACGCTGTCACAGGTGTTAGGTTTGTCTTTCAATCGCATTCAATTCACGCCCGACCTAATGCCGAGCGATATCATTGGTTCTGAAATTTTAGATGAATCACGTCAATTCAAATTCATCAAAGGTCCTTTGTTTTCGAATATTATTTTGGCCGACGAGATCAATCGTACGCCACCAAAAACACAAAGCGCTTTGTTGGAAGCCATGCAAGAACGTCGGGTAACCGCTGGC
>CALCNZ010000131.1 GCA_937897625.1 uncultured Flavobacteriales bacterium | reverse complement strand
TTCGAGCGGCTTTTTTGTTTTACGCAAGCGATGACACCGTTGGTGATGACACACTTCGTGTGATGACCTTCTTCGAAGGATGACACTTCGTGATGACCGTTCCGGATGACAACTTCGTTGAAAATATTCAACAAAGTTCCAATTACGCAGTAGGAATATTCACTCCACTTCGTGGATGTATCCCGAAGGGACAAATCCTTTCAGGACCAATCCCGATGGGAAGTATCCGCTATGCGGACTGATCCACGTTGTGGATGTATCCCGAAGGGATTTAAGTTCAAACGAGAAGTCCCGCAGAAACAATCCCCAACAACACCATTACAAACTTCTTCCAGTTGAACGAATGTCCTTCTTCGCTTTCGAAAAGAATAATGGTGGAGACGTGAAGCAAGATTCCGATTAAAATGCCAATCATGGCGGTGTACCACCAGCCTTCTACATCCCAGCCTTGGGAGTCGACGAACAAGTGAAAGGCTGCGCCAAGCGGAGCAATGCATGCGAATAAGACAAGCAAGAACCACGCTTTTGCTTTCTTCACTCCGGCATGCAAAAACAGCGAAGCCAAAACGAACGCTTCGGTAATCTTGTGCATAGAAATTCCAAACAACAACGGATTGTTGTGATCGTGATGCTCGTGTCCGTGAGCAGCAGCCGTAAGGTCTTCCGCATGAACGTGTGCGTCTGCACCGAACGGCATGCCTTCAATGAACGCATGAATCCACAAAGAGGCCATGACCAAAAACAAAAACGATCCCGATATGTGATCGTGCGTGTGCGCATGTCCGTGCTCTACACCGTGAGAGAAAAAGTCTAAAATGACTTGAAGTAAAAATCCAGCTATGACAAACCAACCCGCATATTCCCAGTCTGAATGATACAATTCAGGAAACAAATGCAACACCGTTAATCCCAACAAATAAGCCGCGCTAAATGAAAGCAACAGCTTCAACCATTGGTTGTTTTTCATCTTCCACAACAACGCCAACGAACCGCCTAACATAGATGCGCTGAACAGCGACAATACCGAAACCCAAAATGATCCTTCCATTACTTCGAACAAATAATTATTAAACGATCAGATGTTTCGGAATCGAAATTCCCCAAATCATAATCGCCATATTTCTGAATATTCTTAAATCCTATTGCCTCAAACATCTGCTCTATTTCCTCCGGAGAATAGAGCGCTACCGATTCCTGAAAATCAAGCCTCGCCGTTTCCTTCTGAATACGAATGTGCTTAATGATTCTATTGTCTTTAATCTCTTTCACAATGTGAAACTCTGCGCCGTCCTTCGTCACCTTACGATCTTCCTCGCCTTGCGCACGTACCTTGTTGGCATTGAAAAAATCGAAAACGAAAACCCCATTTTCATTCAAATGCTCATAGATACGCTGAAGCATTTCAATGTGCTCTTCCGTTGTTGTGAAATACCCGAAGCTCGTGAACAAATTCAACACACAATCGAAACGCTCGTGCAACTCGAAATAACGCGCGTCGGCAGAATGAAACTGTGCATTCGGTAGATTTCGCGCTTTCGCTTCCTCAAGACTCTTTTCACTCAAATCTATTCCAACAACATTGTACAGCTGCTCACTGAAAACAGCGCTGTGCCTTCCATTCCCACAACACACATCCAATACACTGGCTCGAAAAGGCAGTTGTAATTTTTCAATCAACCGCAAAATAAAAGCTCT
>CALCNZ010000130.1 GCA_937897625.1 uncultured Flavobacteriales bacterium | reverse complement strand
ACCCGTAAATACCCTTTCCTGAAAATCAGCTCAGCCATCTTCATCGGCGGAATGATCATCAGCCTTGTACTATTTACCCTGCAAATTGCTTTAGACAAATTTTAATAAGAAAATCGTCGCTGACATTCGCCGCAGGTATTCTTCCCTCGATCGAAAGATTTTTCGACCCTATGTCCTCTCTATCCCTACTTTTTCTTCCGTGACTCTCATCACTTGCGAATTCTTCAAGCTTCTATTACTTCGCACAATGAATCAAGAATTAAAAGCACACTGGGAGAGTATTTACGAGAATAAACAACCCCATGAAGTCAGCTGGACACAGGACAAGCCTGAAATTTCTTTGCGACTCATTCATGAAACGAAAGCGTCTAAAGATGCAGCCATCATTGACATTGGCGGTGGAGATAGTAAATTGGTTGATTTTTTATTGGAAGCAGGATATTCGAACATTTCTGTTCTAGACATTTCAGAAGCTGCAATAAACCGTGCAAAAAGGAGATTGGGAGAAAAAGCTACATTGGTCAAATGGATAGTTTCTGACATCCTTGAATTTCAGTCCGAGCAGATGTATGATATTTGGCACGATCGCGCGACTTTTCATTTTCAAACTGAAAAAAAAGACATTGAAACTTACCTTGAACTCGTTAAAAAATCTGTTTGTGGAAATTTGATTGTTGGGACCTTCTCAACCGATGGACCATTGAAATGCAGTGGTCTTGAGATAAAGCAATACAGCGAAGAATCGATGAACAAACTGTTCAATGGATATGGTTTCGCTTCGCTTCTTTGTGAATTTGAGAATCACCAAACTCCTTTAGGGAATATTCAGCATTTTATCTTTTGCATGTTTCGGCAAAATAAATAGAATTTCTCAATCGCAAATCTCAAATAAAAATCATTGCTCAGCCCATATATCTTCTCTTACTCTTTCTTACCTTCTCTTACCCTCTCTTCCTTTTCTTATCCTTTTTTATCTATTGGTTCGAAACTTCGTGGACAAACGAAACCACACCATTCATAAACACCTGCTGGTCGTCCCACATAGAAAGGTGACTACCATTCGGACAATACAAAAATTTTCCTTTTTGAACCATCTTGCTTTGTTCTTCCATTGCGGAGGGATCCATGGTGTCGTATTTCGCTCCGATCATCAAGGTTGGGACCGCTATTTCGTGCAAGCGATTTTCAATGTCCCATTGGGCCAGGCGACCGCTAATTCCAAATTCACTCGGGCCTTGCATTAATGTGTAGATGTTATTGTTCGCATGTTTGATGGAACGATTTAATCCATCTGGCCATTCTTTCAATCGACAGATGTGTTCGTTGTAATAATTCGGAATTAGCAATTCCATATATCGTGGATTCGCGAAATCTTTTTTCACTTCCAATGCCCTGATTTCTGCAAGAACTTCCGGAGGCATTTGTTTGCCCAACACTTCGTCTGCATACTTACCATATTCCGGAGCGCTTGCCACCATGTTCGCGACAATGAGTCCCTTTAAATTATTTTGGAATTTCAACGCGTATTCCATGGCTAAGATTCCACCCCATGAATTTCCAAGCACATAGAAATTCGATTGATCGGCGCCAATTGCTTTTCGTACTTGTTCAACCTCTTCAACAAAACGCTCGGTCGTCCACAAGCTGCTGTCTGTTGGCTGATCGCTGTAGTATGAACCCAACTGATCGTATTCGTAAAACTCAAATCCTTCACGAAGAAAAAACGTCTCGAAGCATTCCATGTACTCGTGTGTCATGGCAGGACCTCCGTGCAACAATAAAATTTTAATCTTCGGATTATTCCCAAATCGCTTCGTCCAAACCTTAAAGGTTCCAACCGGCGTTTCAATTGGAATCAACTTCACCCCGCCTCCTTCTATTGGTTCGGAATAATTAAAATACTCAGACAAACTTTTTTGATTCGACGCATTCAACTTCTCTTCATTCCCACAACTCACCAACACTGCAACCAATAGCGCTGCTGAAACAATTTTCAAACTATTCAATTTCATTTCAAATAAATTTCGGCAAATATCGGAAATGAATTGTCTATTTAAAGGTCAAATAATAATACGCCCTAATACCTTTTCATCGGTCGAAAAATTTTTCGACCCGATTTGGATCTTACTCTCTCTTACCCAACGCTGATTCCCCTGAGAAACTCATCTACCCTAAGGCGTTTCTTCCCTTCCAACTGAACTTCCAAAAGATTGTAATACCCGCCATTCACCGCCAACTTCAAAAACGTTTTGTTGTCGGAATGAAAGGAACCCAACTCGAATGAATGTTCGGTTTCTTCAGGAAGGCCTTTGTGAATCTTTAAGGTCTTACCTTGAAAGGTAGTGAAGGCTCCAGGGAAAGGAGTCACGCCGCGAACACGGTTGTGAACCACCGCTGGAGTGTCCGTCAATCGGACTCTTCCATCTTCTTTCAAAAGTTTAGGTGCGTGCTTTAATTCGCTGGTAATAAGTTCTTCTTGTGCTATTGGTTGAATCTTTCCTTCTTCCAAAAGATCAATGCTTCGTACCAACAATTCTGCCCCTTCGTGCATCATGCGCTCGTATAATTCTCCCGCTGTTTCGTTCGGACCAACGATCATTTTATGCTGACCCAATACTTCTCCAGTGTCTATTTCATGTTTCAATCGGAAGGTCGTGCATCCGGTCTCCGTTTCACCATTCATAACCGCCCACTGAATAGGTGCAGCTCCGCGGTATTGCGGTAGGAGGGAACCGTGCAAATTCAATGTGCCCAATCGAGGCATGTTCCAAACCACTTCAGGAAGCATGCGGAAAGCGACAACGACGAATAAATCGGCATTCAAGTTTTTCAAATCTTGAATGAACTGCTCGTCGCGTAATTTTTCAGGTTGAAATAAATTTAATCCGTGTTGAACCGCGAACTTCTTCACATCGCTTTCGTTCAACTGCTGTCCGCGTCCCGCTGGTTTATCCGGAGCAGTAACTACACCAACGACTTGGTGTTTGCTGTTCACCAGAGCGTTCAGCGAAGTGGTCGCAAATTCAGGAGTGCCAAGAAAAACAATGCGTAATGACATTAGATGTTGAAGTATTGAGAAGCTTGTTCGTGCGGAGAAACAATTTTGTAATAGTATTTTCCAGCAGAAAGCTGATTCTTTTCAAACGTAAAAATGTGATCTCCTTTCGGGAATTCATCATTGGCTAGCGTGAGCACCGATGCATTTTCTGTATTGAAGATTTGAATGTCTAAGTGCATCTTCATGTTCAACTTCAATGCAATTTGTCCTTGACCAGATTCTGTCCAATTCAATGCATTCGGCAAGGCTGGAAATTTCTCTTGAACGTGCTGCTTGCGCATGACGTGCAACATACGCTTGTACAACACATACGTAAGCATGGCCAGCAAAGACACCAACAATACGTTCCTTAACAATTCAAATGTCTTCATATTATAAACTTATTATTCCCTCAATTTTAGCGGCCTCTTCGTACTTCTCGAAAATTTCGTCAACGTTCATCATCATGGCGTGAACCGTTATAGCCGTGTATTTTCCATTTGCACTCCACTTCATCTCGAAATGTGCGCTTTC
>CALCNZ010000129.1 GCA_937897625.1 uncultured Flavobacteriales bacterium | reverse complement strand
TATTGGATTTCGGTTCAAAAGATAAATACATTCATTGCCTCCAACAACATTATGGTTTCTCGTCAGAATGAATCTCCGTTGAAGTACACTGTGAATTTCAGCATTGAGCCGAAACTTTACGCAGCGTACAAAGAGGTTGTGAAAGACATGGGGTTGTTTACAGAAAATAATTTGAACACCACCGACAATACGGCGCGTGTGGAAGAGTTGAAAGGAAACATCAAGTACTATCAAGATCAGATTGAACTTCAAAATTCGCTGATGGAAAAGATGGACCCACAGTCAGAGCAATACAAGAACATGTGGAGAGAATTGAAGAATTGGGAAACGAGCATTCGCACGGCTCAAACCGATTTAAACAATCTAACAAGCACTGAATATTATTACGTGGTAGATTTGGAAATAGAAGACGAGACCTACACGCCGCAGACAAGTTCTGTTCAATGGATAAACATGCCTGGTGTGGAATATTCTTATCTGCAAGTGGAAGAACCACAAGACACGTTGAGCAGTCCGTATTATCAAGGTGTCTTCTTGAAGTATGTCTTCACCAAAGGGAAATCATTTGCCTCTTTGGGAGCATACAAAACCACCAATAAATTAGATCCAGACACGATGCACTATTCTGAAATGTTTGTCTTCGGATTTGGTCAAGATTTTTATTCCAGACACTTGGGAAGAGGATCAAAGAAATTCTTTAACCTCTACAGCGGTTACACCATTGGTGGTATGCTTGCTTCAAACGACAAGCGTAAACAAACATTTGGATATCTGGCTCCGGCCATTGGCTTGGAGATATTCAAGAATAAATATGTGTTAATCGATTCGAAAGTGAACTACATCGTTCCGTTTCAAAACACTCGTCACATGCGCGGCCTGGCGTTTAATGTGTCGTTCAATTTTGTATTCTAAAGTAAGGCAGTCGCAGACTTTCGCCGCAGGCATTCGTTCGTAGAACATTCGTCATAGACTTTCTTGCTTTATCTAAAAAGCACAATATGCCCTGAAAATTCATGCGGCAATTCAATCAAATCGTTCATTCGCACCTGATAATTATACACGCCGTTGGCGGCGAAATATTCACCTCCTAAAACATTTCCGGTCCAAGCTTCTTTGGGGTTGTTGGTGCTGAAAATAACTTGTCCCCAACGATCGTAAATTTCCAACTCGTAGGTTGTTGTTCCTGTGGATTGAGGAATCCACTCGTCGTTGATCCCATCTGCGTTCGGCGAGAAACAATTCGGTGCGTAGAATAAAAATCCGCTGACGATGACTTCTCCTGTTGCCTGGTCAATACATCCGTATTCATTCGTTACGGTTTGCGTAATGGTTTGAATTCCTGCTTCGGTCCATTGGTAAGGAAAATTACAGTCGTTACTTGTTCCGCCATCGGACATGGAATAGACACAATCAATTCCTCCACTTGACATGTCGGTGATGGTTGTATTAGGACTTAAGATATCTACTGTTTGCGGGGTAATGGTGAAGCCAGCGTTGGGCAATGGATAAACAGTTATTGCATTGTTCATGCTTTGAAAAAGCGTGTCTGTGCATCCAGTTGTGGTGTAAACCATAAGAGACACGTCGTAAGTTCCAGGCGTGTTGTAAATGTGTAAATTCTCGGGTTGAAAACTTCCGGTTCCGTCGCCAAAATCCCATTCGTAAAAAAGTTGCGTGTTGCTCTGTGCAACAGCGTTGAATGTTCCGAATACAGGAGGACAGCCTGTTGCAGGGAAAATGGAAGGGTCAAGCGTAGGATCAATCGGAACCCACACGTCATCGATGTATGATTGGGTGCAGCCGTTGTCCGAGATAGTCAGCGTAACGGTGTAGGTTCCCTCTTGGGAATAATGAATGTTCTGCGGATTGGCCAATGTTGAATTGGGAATTTCTGGACTTCCAAAATCCCACAAGTAGGTCGCGAAATTTGTTGTTGCTCCAATTGCCTGAAAGTCGAAACTGTTCGAAGAAAGGCATTGCACACTCTGAGCTGGAAACGACGGAATGAGGTTCCCTTGAATTTCAATAGAAGTGGAAGTGGTGTCTGGGCAAGTGAAGGGCGCCGAGGCAATCAACTGAATGGTGTAACTGCCAGTATCTGGAAAGGAAAAGTCAGGTTCAAAATCATCTGAATAATCTCCGTTAAAAACGGTGTTAAACTCCCACCAATAATCTGTCGCATTTTGTGAGGCGTTTGAAAAAGTGTAGGTCAAACCATCGCAAAAAGTTGTTTGGGCAGGAATGATTGCAACGGGATCTGGCGGATTCACAATGGTAATGGTCGTATCTGCAGAGCAGCCGTTGCTGGCCGTTGCCGAGAGAGTGATAGAATGAACAGCTTCATTCGAGTCGAATACGATTCCTTGCGGATGAACCACGTTGGAAGAAGAAGGAATTGAGTTTGCGCCGAAATTCCAAAGTAGCGTCCCGTTGTTTGCTACGAAGGTTGCAGATCCTAAGAAATCGTAAGTGTCGAGTTGGTTCACACACGCATAATCTTCAACAGTAACAATGGGGTCAATGTCAGGAAACACAGTGTATTCAACTGTTGCGGTGTCGGAGCAAGACCAGCCGGGATTGGCTACAAGGGTAATGGTGTATGTTCCCGCGGCAGGATAAGTAAATGTTGGGTTTTCGGCGGTGCTTACGTCTGTGTTATCGAACGGCACCCCGAAATCCCAAGACCAAAAAGTAGAGTTCACGCTATTATTCGTTAAGCTTACTTGTAGCCCATTGCAAACCGATGTTTGCGCAGGAACACTGGCAATAATGGACTGGTCGCAAAGAGTCACGTTGAATTGAAAAGTTCTTCGGGTGGTTGAAATGTAAACGCCATTGCGATACTCTTCAGCACAAACGGTTATGGTGTATTGTCCTACTTGGGTTGCGGTTCCGCTAATTAATCCTGTGGTGGGATTAATGGTCATGGCGGGGTTACTTGTAATAGGGTAGCTGGGCGAAAAGCCAGGTCCGTAGGTTAGGCTGGGATAGGGCGGGTTGTTCGGAGGCGAAGGCATGGGGTTGAACTGATCCGAAAACAAATACGGTGCACAAAAAGAATAAACAATCACATCTCCATCCGGATCAACAGCGGAATGGTCGAACGTAAAGGACGCGTCTTTGCACAAGGCTGGAGGCGGGAAATTCGTGAAGTGTGGACTTGAATTGAATCCCGTCGCCAGTTCATTGGTCCCCGGAACGTGCGCCTCATAGGATACACCTTGAGACTGGGGAGAGACTAGGTTGTCAATGCTTGGTTGAAAACAACAACGTTGATGAACGATGTTGTATCCGCCCGGTGTTGGAGGCAGATTCACGCTTCCTGTGTAGATGGCTTGTTCGACACAAATATCCGGAGGAAGAACGAAACAAGGATTGTTTAAAGTAATTGGAATGTTGGTCACGTTTGTACTAACCAAATCAATGGAAAGCTCAGTGAAGAGGTCGTTGTTGCTTTTGAAAATCCCTATGGAAACAGTGGGGTCGAAGCCGGTTCCGTTGATGTTGGCTGGACCACAATCTCTGAAAATTTTTAGAGTAACAATGTAATTATTTCCGGAAGTGTGGGTGTA
>CALCNZ010000128.1 GCA_937897625.1 uncultured Flavobacteriales bacterium | reverse complement strand
AGAATAAAAGTCTTTTCATGGAATGAAGGTTATAAACAAATGTAACGAATGAGTGCTGAACAAATTCAAGCTAATTCAACTAAAAATTCATCATTCTCGGTTGAAAAGCCGCAAAGATGTCCTCTCTTTTCAAATGAGCAGATTGTGCCGTGGTATTTTCAAATTTATAAATGACATCTTCTTCGTTTTTGAGTGGTTCAGCCATTCCCAATTCTACCATTTCGCCAGCGTAGTCGCTTGAAAAGCCAATTTCATTGAGTGAATAATTCCGAACATTCATTCCCAAAGAATCATAGAAGGTGGTGCTGTAAATACTCACCTGTATTTTAGCGCGCTTCAATTCTTCGTTCAGCGAAGAGGCAACGGGAAGAACTTCTACTTGACCACTCGCCTCTTGCAAATATTTATTCGGATTGGCTTCGAGGGGATGCAATTTAACAATAAGCTTCCACGAAGGATGTAGAGGTAAAATCTGATCTTTCATGAAGCGAATCCATTGAATATACGGTTCAGCTAAATTCTTCTGAGCACATAACAAAATGCGATTTTCCTTTTCAAAGGAATCTAATTTCAAGACTGAATCCGTTGTGAAATTTCCGACAACAACTGGAACCATAAATTCAGATTCCGACCCCTTCAACAATACCCCTTTCCAAAAATTTCCAAACACCCAAATTTCATTAGGGAATAGACCTTTTGAAACAGCCTCGCGGTATTTTTTTGGATAAACGTAGTAGAGATCGTGTTTAGAAATTAACCCGTGCTGAAGTTCAATTGTTTTTATTCCCAACACCTTCGCGGCGGCCAAACATCCTTCATTGTGGTAGTGTGTTATGCCCACCAACGCTTTTGGATTCGCCACTTCTAGCAACAAATACCACCTTCGAAAAGATTCAAAAAAGACAAAGAACGAACTTTCTACGTATTGAAATTCTAGGTCAGAAAGCACCTTGGATTTTTTTATTTCCCTCAGCACTCCTTTCAATTCAAAATATATTTCACCTTGAAATTTATTCGTAGATGGAAACCAATTCGATAAATCTTTCAACGAAAAATCTGCCTCCTTCTCGAATGCTCCGGTTGTATCCCACCAAGAATATTCTGTACTTAAAACAGATTCGCGAATGAGATGAGTGATGGGCGATATTTCTTCACCCGATGGAAGTTTCAACTTTCTTCTTCCCTCTAAAATCAAAATTTTTTCGCTTTTCTGAGGTGTGAAATGGCTTCTTTTTCGCTTTGCGTTAACCCACGATTTCAACTTGAATGTAAGCCAGCTTCCAAATAAATTCTTCTTCAACAGCTTATCCTCTGCATGCGCCATGGAATAAGACAATCCATGCTGAACCAATTTGATGTAATTGAAATTCTTCCCTTCGAACAATTTCCCATCGGGAAATCTTCGCTCGAATTCAGTCTGGATAATATTGAAATCAATCGGACTGAAGGCCATGGCGCAAGTTATTCAATTCGTTCCACATTTTTCTTCCCTTGGTGCGAAGCCAAATAAACATTCCAACAATTAAAATTCCAGTTGCTAAAAGTCTCCAACACCAACAAAAGTCACGCAGGGAAAAGACCAAAGTCCCAACGACTATGACAATTCCGATTAGCTCAAACGGACGAATAACTTTTCGGAATTCGCCACTGTTTTTAATTAGAAAATAACCGGCCAATCCCATAACAAAATAGGCCACTACCGTGTTGAACGTTGCTGCCCACGTTTCATAAAATTCAATGAAAATTAAATTTAACAATACATTCGAAAGCGCAGCTACGACCGTAATTTTCAAAACTTCCATGGTGCGCTTTTCAAAGATGGCTTTGTCAACGATGGCCACGTAGAGTGGGCGGTAACAAAAACCAAAAATGAGGACAATTGCCATGGGATAAGCAGCGCTTAATTCAGCTTTTCGATACAACAGTCTAAAAATATCCGGGATCCACAATCCCAATACCGCTGCCATTAAGAGTGAAACGTAAAACCAAGCGCGAATGAGTTTGCCTACCGTTTGCATAGCTGTTTCAGTGCCCGTTTTATACAAATCGAAAACAATGGGGGTTAATACTTGATTGGCTTGTGATTGTATATTCTCGAAGTAAGAGGCAAAGGAATACGCAATGCTATATTGACCAATTTTATTTTGTGAAACTCCGAACCGATCCAACAAGACGCGATCTGAAGAATTCAACAAGTACGTTGCATACTCCTTTGGAATAAGCGGAGTCGCTATTTTCAAATCGGATACGATTTCATTTTTTTCGAAATGAAACGTAGGTCGAATGCGCTCTTTTACATACAAAAAATATCCAAAATAGGTAGCCAATAACGCTGAAGAAATGGCTTGCGAGTATAACCAAGCCATGTACCCAAAATGAAAATAACGCACCCCTACAAAACTCATAAACGCCGATAATATTCCTACCCCAATAGTTATGCTGTATACCTTTTGATGTTCATGCCTAAACTGCAGCAAACGCGTAGCTATGGATTTCGTTAAATCGAAAAACAACAGCGGAACGATTACTAAACCAAGAACTATGTTCAGACGATCGGCTTCAATTTTATTTCTCAAAGAAAAATACAAGAGCACTCCAACCAAACCGGCATAAACGAATTTGTACATCCATTGAAATCCAAGCAGTCTGGACCATTTCGATTTATACGCTGCACCGAGCTCGAAATAACTTTGCTGAAAAAGCACAATGTAACCAAGGCTGCTGAAGGCGCCTACCAATCCGGCATAGCTAAGAATTAAGCCGTAAATGGCATAATCGCTTGCGGATAAAAAAGGTGTTAAAAACGGAAGTAAGAAAAGGTTAATCAGCGCCGGTGTCTGATTGGCAAAAGAATAAAAAAAGGTGTGAGAGACTATTTTCTTAAGCATTCACGGTTAGGCTTAAGACAAATATACGCCTTAGCCGTTCAATGCTTCCGCGCCTGCAACAATTTCCAAGATCTCTCCTGTAATAGCCGCCTGACGAGCTTTATTGTAGGTAAGCTTAAGTTCCTTAACCATTTCACCCGCGTTGTCTGTTGCTTTGTGCATAGCAGTCATACGAGCGCCATGCTCTGCAGCGTTGCTGTCTAATAAGGCCTTGAACAATTGCACTTTCAACGTACGAGGAATTAACTCCTCTAAAATCTGAGTTTTCTCTGGCTCGTAGATATAGTCTACATTCGATTGCGCTTCCGCATTCACCGGAGGAAGAACTGGAAGGAACTGCTCGTTCTCAATAATTTGAACTGCAGCATTTTTAAAACGGTTGTAAACCAAAATTACCTTGTCGTACTTACCACTTGCGAATTGATCCATAATGGTATTCGCGATGACACTTACGTTTGTGAAGGTAAGTTTATCGAAGATTTCATAAGGTGTTTCACCGAAACCTTCAGAAGTATGCATGGTCGTTTTCTTGTAATTGTCGAAGGCCTTCTTTCCTAAAGACAATACATGTACATTCTGATTGCTCTTAACGATATTTCGGATTTCCTTAATTACGTTATTGTTGAAACCGCCGCACAATCCGCGATTCGAAGTAATTGCAACCACCAGCGTGCTCTTAACGTCACGCTGTTGGCTGAATGTTGAATTCGATTCCGAAGAACTTACGTTCGAAAGAATTTCCTGAAGCTTCTGGGCATAAGGACGCATTTTAGTAATTGCATCTTGTG